>JANYAN010000463.1 GCA_025361305.1 Burkholderiales bacterium | reverse complement strand
CCCCGAGGGGGCTCATTTTTCTTCGGAGCGGCCCGGCGAAAAATGCGTCCCCTACAATACGTTCTGACGGGCCTTCCCACATGGTGAAGCGGCCAACCGGGTCAGGTGGGGAACCAAGCAGCCCTAACTGTGGAGCCAGTGCCGGGGGTAAGGCTCGTCAACCTCCTTTCCTTGAACAGACACAGCCACGCATCCGACGTGTGCATTCGGTTACGTCTTACACGTGACGCAGGGCCCAGAACCTAGAGTTGATGCATCCCATCGGGAGATGTTTCATGCTCGCTGTAGGCGCCGTCGCAACCAAGCCACCCGGCAACCCCCCATTGCGGACGCTGGCTGCGCTGCTGTGCGTCCTGGCAAGGCTGCCCGCGATGGCCGCAGAAGGCAGCAACGCAACTTTTCAGGAGCCTCTGGGCAATGTCGGGGGCGCGACCGCTACGGGTGTCCAGATCAATGTCACCGCGCTGTCACTGCCGCGCCTTGACGGCAGCGACCCCGCAGGCCGCACCCAGCGAATCGACGTCAGCATGCTGCCACGCCAAGCCTCTGCACTGGGAATCAGCCTGGGTCTGATCGGTGCGTCGGCTCCGACCCCGGCCAATGCAGCGCTGGGTGGCGGATCTTCAGCCGATCTCAGCGTGGGAATGCACTGGCGCTACGCGCCGGAATCCAGCGGCAACCAGATTGACATACTTGCCTGGCGACGGGTGTCGGGCCCCACTGACGCACTGGCGCTGATCCAGACGAACCGACCGGAATACGGCGCCCGGGTAGAGATCAAGGTCAATGAACGGGTTCGCTCCGGCCTGGTAGCCGACCGTGCATTTGTTGGGATGCAACTCGATGGTGGCGCGCGCCTGGGCGTCAAACGCAGCGCTGGCATGCCCATGCTCTACTACCGCAATGCCTTCTGACCATCCGCGGCGGGCCCGCTTTCGAGCCATTCCAGCAACCCCTGGCCCGCCCGGCGGCCGCTGGAAAGGCAGGCTGTCAGCAGATACCCGCCCGTAGGCGCCTCCCAATCGAGCATCTCTCCAGCGCAGCAGACGCCTGGCAATTGCAGCAACATCTGGCGCTGGTCCAACGCGTCGAACGAAACTCCACCGGCAGTGCTGATCGCCTCGTTGATGGGCCGCACCGCAACAACCGTGACCGGTAGCGCCTTGATCGCAAAGGCAAGGCGCTGGGGCTGTGCAAACACCTCCGAAGGCAGCAGTTCGTGCAGCAGCGCCAGCTTGATCCCCTCGATACCGAGCCGACTCTTCAGGTGGTTTGCCAGTGAGCGCGAGCCACGCGGATGAGCCACCGCGGCGAGCACCTGAACCGCCGTCTTGTCCGGCAACAGATCGAGCGAAAAGGTCGCGTGCCCCTTCGCGTCGATCTCGTCGCGCAGCAGGGCCGACACGGCATAGATCAGGCTGCCCTCGACACCGCTGGCGGTGGCGACGAATTCGCCCTTGCGGCCAAACGCCCTGCCGCCGCTGTCCTTGAACCCGATCGCCACCGACTTGAAGGGTTGGCCCGCGAACCTGCCGCTGAAATAGGCGCTCCAGCCGCCCCTGACGTCGAAGCCGCAGTTGGCTGGTACCAGCGGCGCCAGCGTGACGCCCCGCTGCCCCAGCGCCTGCACCCATGCCCCGTCGGAACCCAGTCGCGCCCAACTGGCTCCGCCCAGCGCCAGCACGACGCCATCTGCCCGCACCGCCACACGGCCGGCCGCGGCGTCGAAGACCAGGTTGCCAGCCCCGTCCCACCCGGTCCAGCGATGCCGCATGTGCATTTGGACGCCTGCGGCACGCAGGCGATGCAGCCAGGCGCGCAGCAGCGGCGCCGCTTTCAGGTCACAGGGGAACACGCGGCCCGAACTGCCAACAAATGTGTCCACGCCCAAGCCACGCGCCCACTCCCGCACCTCGGTAGGGCCGAACAAGGCGAGCATGGGCTCGATCTGGGCCCGCCGTTCACCATAGCGCGAAGCGAAGAGCGCGAACGGCTCTGAATGCGTGAGGTTCAGCCCGCCCTTTCCAGCCAGGAGAAATTTGCGACCGGGCGACGGCATGGCGTCGTACACGTGAACTTCGGCCGCCGTAGCCGATAGGACGTCCGCGGCCATGAGTCCGGCAGGACCGGCGCCGACAATGACAATCAGGCGGCTCACTCGATGACCACCAGTTCACCCTGGCCGGTCAGGAAAGCCGCATGCACCGTCGCACCGGGACAGGCCGCTGCCACGGCTTGGCGGTATCGATGCATCTGCGCCAGCAAGTCCGGCTGCGATTGTGGACGCGTGGCCGCCTTGTAGTCCAGCACCCACCAGTGCCCTGTGTCACGGCGACGCACAAGGCGGTCGATCCTCATCAGGTCACCGTCGTGGTGCAGCTCCACTTCGTTGCCCTGCCAATCGACGCTCCCGGGCTCCCAGGCCCAGCGCCCCTGCCCGCCCAGGATGCGTCGCGCCATCGCGGCCGCCTCGGCCACGCTGGCGCGCGGCAATTCGAATTCTCTTTCGATGCGCGCAAGTCGCCCCGTTCCGAAATCGTCACGGTGCCCGCTGCTCCATTCCAGCAGGCGGTGGACTGCCTCGCCAAACCTGGACTGCGCCGTAGCCGGGACGGGCGCAACAGCTGGCTGGGTCTGGATCGGCCGGCGCTCGGGCAGGGGTGGCAGGACGGGCAACTTGACCCCGTCATCGAGGCCGAGAGCCCGCATTTCGCTTGCGACGAGAAGGGTTGGCGCCAACAGCGGACTGCCGAACGGAGCCAGGCGTTGCCACCAGCTGGCACCAGCGGCCTGGTGGGGTTGTACCGAAGAGACCACCAGTCGGTTCCGCGCCCGCGTCATGGCCACATACAGCGCATTGAGCTCTTCGCGCTGGCGCGCAGCCAGGTCGGACGCAAGCGTGA
>JANYAN010000453.1 GCA_025361305.1 Burkholderiales bacterium | reverse complement strand
CGAGGTATTGGGAGCGGAGAGCCTGCGCTGGCACGGCGCCGGAGAAGACGGCGCGGCCGAAGCGGCGCAGGACACCTTGTTGCCGGACTTTCTGAATAGCCGTGCTGCCACGATCTTTGGTGGCACTCAGGAAATTCAGCTGGGCATCATCGCTAAAACGCTGCTGGGCAACCCCGCCCGGTGAGCTGTTTGGGTGGCCTGCCGGTTCCGCATATGGCCGGGCATCACAAATCACTATTTGTGATGGCAAGATGATCATCGTATAGTGGCCGCCAACGTTAGGCGGTCGACACCAACCGACTCCGAGGTTGATTCGCTGCCCCAAACCGGCGCTCAAAGCGCACTCTGAAAGGACGGAGACATGAAAGCAGATTTCGGCAGGCGCTCCCTGCTCAAGGGCGTAGGCGCGATTGCAGGCAGCGCCACCCTGGGTCTTCCGTCGCTGGCCCTCGCCCAGACCGGGCCGATCCGGATCGGCGTCACCAACGCTTTGTCCGGCCCCAACGCCTTATACGGCGAGTCCAACGTTGTCGGCCAGCGGCTGGTGGTAGAGCAGTACAACCGGGCCGGCGGCGTACTGGGCCGGCAGTTGGAACTAGTGGTGCGTGACGACCGCGCGCAGGCCGCTGCAGGCACGGCCATCGCCCAGGAATTTGCGGGTTCCGGCATCCAGTTCCTGGCCGGTGGCGGCGCTACTTTCGTGGCGATCGCCTACTGTGGGCTGGTACCCGAGTTGAAGATGCTGTACATCTGCAGCACCCCGGGGATGGCGATTACGCACGAGGCTTTCAATCGCAACGTCTTTCGCTTCAATCCAAACGCGTATTCGCTGTTCGGCGCGCAGGGGCGGGTGTTGGCGGAACGCTATCCCAACGTGACCAAATGGGGCGCCATCACGCCCGACTACGCCTTCGGACATGATGCGGCGCGCGTGTTCGGCAACGCGTTGAAGCAGTACCACCCCAAGCGCACCAGCAAGGACTTCGAAGTGGCAAAGCCGATCGTGGTGGGCGGCGCGCAGACGGACTTCCGTCCACAGATCAATTCGCTGATGAATTCAGACATTGAGGGGCTGTTCATCGGCATGCCCGGCGCCCCGGAGGTCAGCTTTCTGCAGCAGGCGCGCACCGTCGGACTGGACAAGAAGCTCAAGGTGATGGGCGAGGTGAGTGGCGACGTCGTCCTGCTGGCGTTGGGCAAGGACATGCCGGACAACATCTGGTCCCCCGTGTTCTGGCCTTACGAGCGCGAGCCAGTCAAGAGCAACAAGGTGACCCAGCAGATGCTCGCCGATTACAACAAAATGACCGGCAAACGCTTCCCTAATGGGCATGTGATGCGCGGAGCTATCGGCATCCGGGGCCTGCTGGAGGGCATCAAGAAGGCCAAGACGACCGACGTGCCGACCGTCATTGCCGCGATGGAGGATATCAACTTCGAATCGGAGATTGGTCCCTACACCGTGCGCAAGGCTGACCATGCCGGGATGGCGACCCTATTCGTCGGCAACTACAACCGGGTGGAGGTCGAACCTTTCATCACGCTGAAGGAAGTGCGCACCGTGGCGGAGATCAGCGTTATCGAAACTCCTTCACCCGGCAAAGAGTACATCCAGTAAACCAGTAAACGCGCGGGCCAACACCGGCACCGCCATAAAGGACGGAGACATGAAAGCAGATTTTGGCAGGCGCGATTGCAGGCAGCGCCAGCCTGGGCTTTCCGGCACTGGCACTGGCCCAGACCGGGCCGATCCGGATCGGCGTTACCAACGCCTTGTCGGGCCCGAACGCCGTTTTCGGCGAAGCCAACGTTGTTGGCCAGCGGCTGGTGGTGGATCAATACAACCGCGCTGGCGGCGTGTTGGGCCGGCAGGTGGAACTGGTGGTGCGTGACGACCGCATTCAGCCTGCCGTGGGCACGGCCATCGTCCGGGAGTTTGCGGGTGATGGCATCCAGTTCCTGGCCGGCGCCGGCGCTACGACCGTGGCCATCGCCTACTGCGGGCTGATACAAGAGCTGAAGATGCTGTACATCACCCAGCTCCCCGGAATGGCGATCACGCACGAGGCGTTCAACCGCAACGTCTTTCGCTTTAACCCGAACACCTATATGCTGTTCGGCGGCCAGGGCCGGGTCCTGGCCGAACGTTATCCCAATGTGCTCAAGTGGGGTTCCATCACGCCCGACTACGCTTTCGGGCATGACGCGGCGCGGGTGTTCGGCAACGCGGTAAAGCAGTACCACCCGAAGCGCGCCAGCAAGGACTTCGAAGTGGCCAAGCCGATCGTGGTGAGCGGTACGCAGACCGATTTCCGCCCCCAGATCAACTCCCTGATGAATTCGAACCTTGAAGGCCTGTTCATCGGCATGCCCGGCGCGCCCGGTATCAGCTTCCTGCAGCAGGCGCACGCGGTCGGGCTGGACAAGAAGCTCAAGGTGATGGGCGAGACCAGCGGCGACGTCGCCCTGCTGGCGCTGGGCAAGGACATGCCGGACAACGTCTGGTCCGCCGTGTACTGGCCCTACGAGCGCGAGCCGGTGAAGAGCAACAAGGTCACCCAGCAGTTGCTGGCCGACTACCACAAAATGACCGGCAAACGTTTCCCTAACGGGCATGTGCTGCGCGGCTCCATCGGCCTGCGGGGCCTGCTGGAGGGCATCAAGAAGGCAAAGACGACCGATGTGCCTACCGTCATTGCCGTGATGGAGGAGTTGAGCTTCGAATCGGAGCTCGGTCCCTACTCCGTGCGCAAGGCCGACCATGCCGGGATGTCCGCGCTGTACGTTGGCAATTACAACCGCGTGGAAACCGAACCTTTCATTACGATGAAAGAAGTGCGCTCGTTGCCGGATGTCAGCGTTATTGAAACCCCCTCGCCTGGCAAAGAGTACATTCAATAAACGCTTCGGGGGCTGCCAGCCGCAGCCTTCCACCCCGCCGGATACCCGGCGCTCATCTTGCGCGATCCCATGCAGTTATTCGAATGGTTGTTTGCGGCCTACAACGGTATTGCTACCGGCATGGCCATCTTCCTCGTCGCGGCGGGGCTGACCTGGATCTTCGGGATCCTGAAAATCCTCAACATGGCGCACGGCCACTTCTTCATGATTGGCGTGTACGTCGCCTTCAGCATCATTGGCAGGCACACGGAGTCTCTGGGCAGCTACCTGATGGGGGCCGTCGCGGCCGGCGCGGTGGTCGGCTTTCTCGGCTACGTTACCGATCGCCTGATCCTGCAGCGGCTTCGCCATGTCGACTACCACTACGTTCTGATCGGCACCTTTGCACTGCTGCTGTGCATAGAAGGTGGCGTGCGTTTACTTTGGGGCGGTGATGTGCATACCGTCGATCCACCGCCGGTGTTGAAGGGGGCGGTACAGGTGGGACAAATGTTCATCCCGAAATTCACCATCTTTGTGATCGCCGCTGGGGTGGTGGTGTTCCTCCTGCTTGACTTCGTGATCCACCGCACGCGCGCTGGCAAGCTGATGCAGGCGGTCGCCAGCGACCCCTGGATGTCGTCGATGCTCGGGGTGAACGTGCCGGCGCTGCTGCGCATAAGCGTTGTCGCGAGCTTTGCGCTGGCCGGCTTCGCGGGCGGCCTGCTGCTGCCGCTGCAGGCGGTCGACCTCACCGTCGGCGGTTCTTATCTGCTGCTGTCGTTCTTCGCTGTGATCATCGGCGGGCTGGGCAGCGTGCGCGGCGCCTTCGTGGCCTCGCTGCTGCTCGGCGTGGTGCAGAATCTGGGCAACGTGGTGCTGTCCAACGTGCCGGGCCTGGCGATATATGTCGCGTTGACGGCATTCCTGATTTTTTGGCCCAATGGCCTGGTGCCGCCGAAGGGGGCGCACGCATGAAATCGGCCACTACCGCCCTCGACGTCGAGCCCGCCAAAAGCCTGGCGGGCGCCGCGCCGGCGCGCACGCCGTTGGTGCTGGGCGCACTGACGCTCGTGGCGGCCGCCACGGTTCCGCTGTGGGCCAACCCCGGCCTGGAGTTCATCCTCGGGCTGGTGCTGATCCAGGCACTGTTTGCGATGTCATGGAACATCCTGTTCGGCTACGCGGGGCTGGCGTCGTTCGGCCATGCCGGTTTCTTCGCGATGGGTGCCTACACCACTGGCGCGCTGCTGCGTTATCAAGTCGGACTGCCGTTCCCGCTGATGCTCCTGCTTGGCGCCCTGATCGGTGCCGCCGCCGCCTGGCTGATCGGCATCGTCGCGCTGCGCCGCCTGTCCGGGATTTTTCTCGCAGTGCTGACGGTGGCGCTGTCCGAGATACTGCGTCTCGTGATCAGTTATTCCAAGCTGCTGGGTGCCGAGGACGGACTGTCGAACATTCCGCGCCCGAAGATCGACCTCGGCTTCACCGTGCTGAACCTGGCTTCGTCGCAGGCCTACTACCTGTTCCTGCTGGTCACCGTTGCGCTGGCCACAGCGGGCCTGTGGTGGCTGCTGCACAGCCGTTATGGCCGCATCTTCGAGGTGATCCGCGAGGATGCGCAGCGGGCTGCCTTCCTGGGTACCAACGTCGCCGGTTACCGTATTCTGGCGTTCGTGATTTCCGGCGCAGTGGCCGCATTTGCGGGTGCGCTGTATGCGCCCTGGACGCGCATCGTGACGCTGGAGGAGGTTCACTGGCTGCAGTCGCTGCAGCCGATGCTCCACACGCTGCTGGGTGGCGTCGGCTCCTTCTGGGGGCCGGCGATCGGGGCCGCCGTGTTCGCGGCGATCGGCTACTACACCCGGACCTTCGCCGGGCTGTACGAGGTGATCGTCGGCGGCCTGCTGATCGTGATCATCCTGGTGGCGCCGAGCGGCGTCGTCGGCCTGTATCGCCAGCTCCATGCGCGCCTTGCGGCGCGCGGTTCCGGAGGTGGCGCATGAGCGGCCGGGCCGCTCCCAAGGCGCTTGGCAGCGCAGCGCTTTGCGCGGAGGTCACCTTATGATCCCTCTGCTGCAGATCGAGCAGTTGCGCGTCAGCTACGGCGAACTGGAGGTCATCAAGGGCGTCAATCTGGACGTGGCCGGCGGGGAAACCTTCGCCGTGATCGGCCCCAACGGCGCCGGCAAGACGACGCTGTTCAAGGCGATCACCGGGGAGGCGCCTGCCAGCGGCGGCGTGGTGCGCTTCGACGGGCGGGACATCACCCGCATGCCGGTGCACCTGCGCGCGCGCGCAGGGTTCGGGCGCACGTTCCAGGTGGCGCGTGTGTTCCAGGGGCTGACGGCGCTGGGCAACCTCATCTCCAGCGTCGAGGCGCGCCTGCGCGGCGCAGGAGTTTCCTGCGGTCCGTGGTACGGGTGGCGGCCTGCGCCCGCCGTTGTGGACGAAGCGGAGCACCTGCTGGTCGATCTGGCACTCACACAGGTGCGGCACGTGGAAGCACGGTTTCTGTCGCACGGTGACAAGAAGCGCCTGGAGATTGCGCTCGTGTTGGCGCAGCAGCCCCAGATCCTGATGCTCGATGAGCCCACCGCAGGCATGTCGCACTCCGACCGGCTGGGCATCGTCGACCTGATGCAGCGCCTGCGCCGCGACAGGGGGGTGACCATCGTCATGACGGAGCACGATATGGATGTGATCTTTGGCCTGGCCGACCGGATCATGGTTCTGAACTACGGAGAAGTGATCGCCACCGGTACGCCGGCCGAGGTGCGCGCAAGCCCGCTGGTACGCGAAGTCTATTTGGGCAAGGAGATGATCGATGCTTGAGGTCACCGCCCTGAACGCCTGGTACGGCGACAGTCACATCCTGCACGATATCAACCTGTTGGTCGCCGAGCGGGCGCGCGTTTCCATCCTGGGGCGCAACGGGGCCGGCAAGACGACGCTGCTCAAGAGCATCATGAATGGAGAGCCCAGGGTGCGCGGCCGGGTCGCCTGGGACGGCAAGGCGCTGGAAGACCTGCCGGCGTTCCGGCGTGCAAGGCTCGGGTTGGCGCTGGTACCCGAGGACCGCCGCATCTTCACGCACATCACGGTGACCGAGAACATCGAGATGGCCGCCCACGCGGCAAACCCGGCGCGGCCCGCGATGGCAGCCGCTGACGTGATTGCAGACATTCCGATGCTGCAGCCGATTGCCTCCCGACTCGGTGGACAGCTCTCCGGTGGCCAGCAGCAGATGCTGGCCGTCGCACGGGCGATCGCCGCACGACCGCGGCTGATGCTGCTGGATGAGCCGACCGAAGGCCTGGCGCCGGTCATCGTTGAACAGCTTGCGGCCGACGTGAAGAAGGTCTGCAACCGGGACGGCGTGGCGCTCCTGCTGTCAGAGCAGAACATCTGGTTTTCGCGGCAATGCACCGACTACGTGTACATCCTCACCACCGGCCGAATCGCGTTCCAGGGCAGCTGGGCGGACTTTGACGCTGCGGGCGAATCCGCCAAACGCCATCTGACCCTCTGACGGGCGTCGGTCTCCTGCCACACCCCGTTATGCCTGGAACAATGACCGCAATGGAGAAAGCATGGAATTCGAGACAGTTGCTGAAGGGCTGCAATTCCCCGAAGGCCCGATTGCAATGGACGACGGCTCGGTGGTGCTGGTGGAGATCCGCCGGCAGACACTCACCCGGGTAGGTACCTCCGGCCGTGCAGACGTGATCGCGCATCTTGGGGGCGGCCCGAATGGAGCGGCGATTGGCCCGGACGTAAAGGTCTACGTTTGCAACAACGGCGGTTTCAAATGGGTCGAACTGCCCGGCGGCTACCTGAGTCCGCACGGTACACCCGACGACTGGAAAGGCGGATCGATCCAGCGCGTGGACCTGGTCACAGGAAGTTTCGAGACCCTGTACGACGCGTGTGACGGCGTACCGCTGCGCGGCCCGAACGACATCGTTTTTGACCAGCAGGGCGGCTTCTGGTTCACCGACCTGGGCAAGACGATGGGCGACTACCGCTACCACGGCGCGGTCTACTACGCGAAAGCGGATGGCTCGAAGATCGTCCGCGCCAAGTTTCCGATGAACACTCCGAACGGCATCGGTCTGTCGCCCGACGGGAACACGGTGTATGTGGCGGAGTCGCTGACGAGCCGGGTCTGGGCATTCGACATCGAATCGCCGGGCGTGCTGAAATCTCCGCAGGGGCTGCTGCCGGGCCGGTTGGTCACCACGCTGACGGACTACCAGCTGATCGACAGCCTGGCGGTCCAAAGCGATGGACGGGTGGATGTCGCGACGCTGTTTCGCGGTGGCATCTCGATCGTCGATCCGCGGGACGGCAACATCGAATACGTGGACGTGCCGGACGATCTTTTTGTGACGAACATTTGCTTTGGCGGCAAGGACATGTGCGACGCCCACATCACTTGTTCAGGCCGCGGCAAGCTGGTGAAGGCACGGTGGCCCTACCCGGGGCTCAGGCTCAACTACAACGCCTGATGGGCTGTGGCAGACGAGCTCCGTCGCCCCGGTGGCGAGGATGTGTTCAAAACTCTTGTCCGTCACTTGGCACACCGGAGACCCAACTTGATGCGGCATAAATGTGCTCCCCTTGGATAAAACGTTTCATCCCAGAACCCCGACACTGCCCCGTACCCCGTTCAACATATTCCGAAAGACAGTGCACGTTGTTATGGCCGCGCATAAGAAATTGTGATTGGCCCCGGCGCAGGGCCTTGCACTACATTCATTGTGCAATTGCAAAGATTGCGCTTAAATTACCAAAATTCATGAACGGAGACCGGGATGAAAGTTAGCGTGGGAAGGCGACTGGTTCTGAAGAGCGGCACGCTGGCGGCGAGTGTTGCGGCCATAGGCGCACCTCACATGCTGTTGGCACAAACTCAGCCGATCCGCATCGGCATAATCAATGCCCTTACCGGTCCAAACTCGACCTTCGGGGAGAACAATCTCATCGGCCACCGCATCGCCGTAAATCAATTCAACCAGGGCGGCGGCCTTGCCGGGCGACAGGTGGAACTGGTGGTACGTGATGATCGCGCGCAGGCTGGCCAAGGGGTGACGCACGCCCGAGAGCTTGCGGGATCAGGAATCAATCTCCTGATGGGTGCCGGCTCATCAGCTGTCGTAGTTGGACTCTGCTCGCTGATGCCTGAATTGAAATCGGTTTTCGTCGTGAACTCCGCTGCGGCCATGGCCATCACGCACGAAGCGTGGAACCGTAACATTTTCCGGCTGTGCCCAAACGCCTACACAACGTTCGGGGCGCTTGGGCGCAACGTGGCTGAAGCCCATCCCAATGTCCTGAAGTGGGGGGCGATCACACCGGATTACTCTTTCGGTCACGATGCCTCACGCGTGTTCGCCAATGCGGTAAGGAAGCATCACACCAAGGGCTCCAGCCAGAGTTTTGACATCAGCCGGAATATCGTTGTCGGGGCGACTCAGAGCGACTTTCGTCCACAAATCAATGCCTTGATGAATTCCAGTGTCGAAGGTTTGTTCATCGGGCTGCAGGGCGCGAATGAGATCAACTTTTTCCAACAAGCGCGGGCTGTTGGATTGGATAAGAAGCTCAAGGTTCTGGCCGAAACGGGTGGCGACGTGGTGTTTCTGACGCTTGGCAAAGATATGCCCGAGGCGGTCTGGACCGCCGCGTTCTGGCCGTACTCAGTTGAGCCCTTGAAAAGCCACAAGGCAAGCCAACAATTGCTGGGGGATTACATCGCCATGACCGGCAATCAGCTGCCCAATGGCCATATGTACAAGGGTTACCATGCGATGCAGGGCTTTCTCGAAGGCATCAAGAAAGCCAAATCGACCGAAACTGAAGCAGTGATAAACGCTATGGAAGACTTGACGTGGCAGTCTCCGACGGGAACGGTCAGTATTCGCAAGCCGGATCACGCTGCAATCGGAGCCTTTTTCATCGCGCAATACGTGCGCCAGGACACAGCGCCTTTCGTCAGGGTCAAGCAGGTTCGTCCGACCTCCGAGCTTGCCCTGATCGAGACGCCCTCAACCGGCAAAGAGTATGTCATGTAGTACTGCGCCACCGATATATGCGACTTCACTATTGAAAGATCGCTTCGTCAGTAGTCGCTGGTGATGAATGGCCACTGATTCATGGCGGCTCCTCTGGCAACGAACAGCGCTCATTTGATTCGACCTGCAAAAAACTCAATCGATTCTTGGCCCCACACGCTGATGGCAACCCAAAGTAGACCCGCCACCACATCGGGCCGGTAGTTCTGCTTTAGGTGGTTTCTCGCGATTCATATTTCAACGGCTTTTGGCAAGTGCATGCGCGTCAAGCCAATAGATTTCAAGGCGGCGTTCGAGGCCCGAATCCATTCCTGGTGCCAGGACTATGGGACATGGCGGCGCGAAGGCATGACGACTCCGCGCCCATCATCAGCCATGCCGATGTTCGACGACGCGGAGGAAATAGCCGGCGCGATGTATTCCGCGCCCGGCAGCGACAGGCATGGTGAAGTGATTCACCGGAAAGGATTTGGCGCGGACGTGCCCAATCCGCTGTCGGCGGAACGCCGGCAACTCGCGCGTCTGCTCGAAGTGCGCAAGCCCGTGCCGGTCCTGGTGGCCGGCTGGCAGCGTCGTCCTGTACTAATGCAATCTATTCCATGGCTCGGGTCAACATGTCGGCGCGCGACCGGCGCCAGATCTACATCGTCTACAACCCAATTGCCAACAAGCCATTGCCGGTGGAGAATCCGCGGTCCGACTTCGACTGTTCGCGCAACCCTACGCCGATTGCGATGGGGCACGATGAGGATATTTTCACGGTGATGGAGATCTGTGCCAGCGCCTTTAGCCGCCGTTGATGGCCACCTATGCCGAATGACGATAACACGCGCGATGGCGCTGCCTATTATTGACCGGCACCCCGTCCCAGGCCCTTTCAGACTTTCATTTCAAGGAGACTTTCCATGCTGAAAAATCGCTTGCTTCATGCTCTGCTCGCCCTTGCCTGCATCGCCGGCCCGGTGTCGCCGGCCCGGGCCGACTATCCGGATCGCCCGATCAAATTGATCATGCCGTACGCGGCCGGCGCGGGCGCGATGGACCTCGCGGCGCGCCTGATATCGGACAAGCTGACGGTCCGCATGGGCAATCCCGTCATCGTGGTGAATCAGCCCGGCGCTAGCGGAACGATTGCCGCCGCCGCCACGGCGCGCGGTCCCAAGGACGGATACATGATGTATTTCGGCGCGGCGTCGGCGCTGGGTTATACCAAGCTCATCAACAAGGACTTGGCCTACGACCCGCAGAAGGACTTCACGCCGGTCGCCATGTTGGGCACCGTGCCGGTGGCTTTCTTCGTCAGCGCGTCCAGCCCCATTCGCACGCTTCAGGACCTGGTGGCCACCGCCAAGGCCAATCCGGACAAGCTCAACTACGGCTCGCCGGGTGTGGGCACGGCAACCCATGTGGCCATGGAGATGTTCATGGGCAAGACCGGCATCCGCATGAAACACGTGCCTTACGGCAGCAACGCCAACTACTGGAGCGACCTCATAGGCGGGCAGCTCGACGTGGTGACGGCCGGCATTACGGGCGGCTTGGCGCTGACCAAGGATGGCCGCCTGCGCATGATCGCCACCGCCACCCGCACCCGCTCTCAGTCCGCGCCCGACGTGCCGGCCGTCGGTGAGTTGGTTCCTGGCTACGATGCGCCGGCCTGGATGGGCCTGGTGGTGGCCCAGGGCACGCCCGAGCCCGTCGTCGCCAAGCTCGAAGGCGCCGTAATGGACGTGTTCACCGACTTGGCCATCAAGATCGAGCTGGCCAAGGCCGGCATTGAAGTGGCGCCGCTGGACCGCAAGGCCTTTGGCGCCAAGATGGCGGCCGACCTGGCGGTGTGGGAAACCACGCTGAAGGGCTCGGGGCTGACGCAGCAGTGACCGTTCATAGCCGCTGATCCACGCATGGCCGAAATGGCGGTGTGTTGCGAGGAGTCGCTGGCAGCCTGCGAGTTGGCGGCGCTTCAGCTCGATCGCGGCGATGGCGCCAGAAGATGCTGCACCGTCGCGGCTGGCTGGTGCCGCTGTGGCCGCGCGAATGGGGCGGCACCGGATGGACACCGGTGCAGTGCTTCATCTTCGAGACCGAATGTGCGCTGGCCGGCGCGCCGCTGGTGCATCCGATGGGCGTGCGCCTGCTGGGTCCGGTGCTGCTGCGCTACGGCACCGAGGCGCAGAAACAGCACTACCTGCCACGCATCCTCGCCGGCGTTGACTACTGGTGCCAGGGCTTCTCCGAGCCCGGAGCAGGTTCGGACCTTGCCTCACTCAAGCTGCGCACGGTGCCGGACGGCGCCGACTATATCCTCGACGGCTCCAAAATATGGACCACGCATGCGCAGCATGCCAACCGCATGTTCGCGCTGGTGCGCACCAGCACCGAGGGCAAGCGCCAGGACGGCATCAGCTTCCTGCTCATTGACATGCACAGCCCGGGTGTCACGGTGCGGCCGATCCGGACCATTGGTGGCGACCACGACCTCAACGAGGTGTTCTTCGACCAGGTGCGTGTACCCCAGGCCAACCGCGTAGGTGAAGAGAACGCGGGCTGGGAATGCGCGCGCTACCTGCTGGAGTTCGAACGGGGGGCAGGCATCTTCAGCCCGCGCCTGCGATCACAGCTCAAACGCGTGGGCGACGTGATGCAGACCCAGCAAGCGCAAGGCAGCGCGTACGACGGCCACCTGTACCGGCGCTTCGGCAACGTGCTGGCCGACCTTGACACCTTCGAGATGCTGGAACTCAAGACCCTTGCGTTGCTGGAGCCCGCTCAGGCACCGGGCCCGCTGTCCTCGGTCCTCAAGCTGCGGGCGAGCCGGTTGCGCCAGGCAATCGCCGAACTGGGCATCGAGGTATTGGGAGCGGAGAGCCTGCGCTGGCACGGCGCCGGAGAAGACGGCGCGGCCGAAGCGGCGCAGGACACCTTGTTGCCGGACTTTCTGAATAGCCGTGCTGCCACGATCTTTGGTGGCACTCAGGAAATTCAGCT
>JANYAN010000430.1 GCA_025361305.1 Burkholderiales bacterium | reverse complement strand
GCCCCGCCTGGCGCACGGCCGCGACCAGCCGCGCGCCGGGGTCGCTGACGCCGGGTGTGCCCGCATCGCTGGCATAGGCGATGCGCTGACCCGCGCCCAGCCGCGCTATGACCCCCTGCGCCGCCTCGACCTCGTTGTGCTGGTGCAGGGCCAGCAGCTGTACCGGCGTCTTGTCGATGCCGTAGGCGCGCAGCAGCGACTGGGTGTGGCGCGTGTCCTCACATGCAACGGTGTCCGCCAGGGCCAGCACGTGCAGCGCGCGCAGACTGATGTCGGCCAGGTTGCCGATGGGCGTGGCCACGACATAGAGTGCGCCTTGCGGATAATGCTGAGAGCCCGCCGCCTCGCGCGCGGCGGCCAGGGCGGAAACAAAGGATGCGCTCAATGGACGTCCCCAAATTCAAGAACACGACGACGACCAAACAGTCCGGCGACGCGGGCGAGGACCGGGCGCTGGCTCATCTGCTTGCCAGCGGATTGCTGCTGGTCCAGCGCAATTATCGGACGCCGGGGCGCGGCGGCGGTGAAATCGACCTGATCATGCGCGAGCGCGGTGGCACGCTGGTGTTTGTAGAAGTGAGAAAGCGCAGCAGCCGCGCTTTCGGGGGCGCAGCGGCAAGCGTCGGCGGCCTCAAGCAACACCGCATTGTCTTCGCCGCGCGTCATTTTCTGATGCGCCTGCGCGAGCCGCCGCCCTGCCGCTTCGACGTGGTCAGCGTCGAGGCCGACCACATCGAATGGCTAAAGGCCGCGTTCGACGCGTCGTGATTCAGCGCGCCTCGATTGCCAACGTGACAAATCGGCTCTCCCAGGTGTCGGGTTGCCGCTCGGAGACGCGCAGGTCGGTGCCACGCAACAGCCAGCGCCCACCAAAGGGCAGCGTATGTCGCAGCATCCCCTGGGTATCGGTTTCGCGCCAGACGCCCAGTGGACTGCGCTCGCTCACCAGTTCCACGGGAAGGCCGGCCAGAGGTTGTCCGTCGCGCAGCACCTGGAATTCCAGCGGCTGGCCCGCGGCGACCGGGCGGTCCCCGAGGAGGACGATTTCCAGATCCATGTGCACCGGGCGGCGTGCGGCCGTGATCGCACCCGCAGCTGTGGCTCCGGGTGGAACCAGATCGATCCGCGCAAACTTGCGATAGGTTTCGTGCCAGGGAATATTCCGGGCGCGAAGTGCGCCCCACGCCTGGCGAATGGCTACCGGTGCATGGATATCGGCAAAGTAAAGGTCGACGATTCGTGGCTCGATTTCGATATCGGCCGCGTGCAGTTCAAGCCAGCACGACAAAGGTTCCTGATCCTCGTCGGCTGCCGCGATGGCCAATTCCAGCCACGTCTGCTGCTCGCGCAGTGGGCGCAGCGCCAGCGGCTGGCCTGACATGTCGATGCATTGGGAGGACGCCACACTGGCCGCCGTCTGTCCGAACTGCTGCAACGGGTACCGGCTGCCCGTGGACAGTTCCAGCACATGTCGCCCGGCGGGCGTCGTGTCGCGCGAGGCGCCAAGCCAGCTGTCATGCGCATGGGCGAGCGGCCCGGCCAGCCACAGTGCAACACCCGCCGCGAACAGAAACCGGAGTGACTTGTGCAATGACATGTTGCACCTGCGTGCGGCGGGGGCTAGATACTCGGGTCTGGCTCGTCTGTATCGCTGGTGGCCAGGGTCACGTCGCCCACCCTGATCGGCTCGGTGCTGTTGTCGCCGGTGGCCGCCAGTGTCTTCACAAAGGCCAGGGCGGCGGCCGAACTGGTGGTTGCGGATGCCGGCACGTCGGTGCCAGAGACCAGCGGATCACTGATGGGCATTTCAGCGTTACCACCCCCGCCGCAAGCGGCGAGCATCAAGGCACCGGCCGCCAGGCTCAATGGCGTACGTGCGAGGTTCAAGGGATTCATTTGATGTTCCTTTTCACGAATGGCATCACTGCGAGCCGGGCAACGGGGTGTTCAGGTAGGGAAAAGTCGACAGGAATGGCACTGCGGCCTGGTCAACGCCGTCGTGCACGTCCAGCGATGCAGCGCCCGCCGGAACGCTGGAAGGCTTGCAGGCAGAAGAAACACCGCTGACGCCGGGGATCGTGTTGAGCTTGAGCGCATCGCCATCG
>JANYAN010000299.1 GCA_025361305.1 Burkholderiales bacterium | reverse complement strand
GATGACGCCCAGGCGCTGCAGATCGCGCGCCGTCAGCTTCATCACCGCAGCCGCGTCGGCCTTCTTGTCGTCGTCGCGCCACAGGATCGACGCGCAGCCCTCCGGCGAGATCACCGAGTACGTCGCGTATTCCAGCATCAGCACGCGGTTGGCCACGCCCAGCGCCAGCGCGCCGCCCGAGCCTCCCTCGCCGATGACGGCGCTGATGATCGGCACCGGCAGCCCCGCCATGACCTCCAGGTTCTTGGCGATGGCCTCGGCCTGACCGCGCTCCTCGGCGTCGATGCCGGGGTAGGCGCCGGGCGTGTCGACGAACGTGAACACCGGCAGCTTGAACTTCTCGGCCGTCTTCATCAGCCGCAGCGCCTTGCGATAGCCCTCCGGCCGGCTCATGCCGAAGTTGCGCGCCGCGCGCTCCTTGGTGTCGCGGCCCTTCTGGTGGCCCAGCACCATGCAGGCGTGACCGTTGAAGCGCGCCAGTCCGCCAACGATGGACAGGTCGTCGGCAAAGTGGCGGTCGCCGTGCAGTTCGATGAAATCCGTGAAGATTTCGTTGACGTAGTCCAGCGTATAGGGCCGCTCGGCATGCCGTGCGATCTTGGTGATCTGCCAGGGTGTCAGGACGCCGTAGATTTCCTTGGTCAGCTGCTGGCTCTTTTTGCTGAGCTGGTCGATCTCTTCCGAAATATCCACGGCCGATTCGGTCTGCACGTAGCGCAATTCGTCGATCTTTGCCTCGAGCTCGGCGATCGGCTGCTCGAAATCCAGGAATGTCTTCTTGGCCAAGGTGTGCTCCTTGTCTGTTGTGGCTCGGGGCTCAGTAGGCTACCGGCAAGGGATCCAGCGAGCGCCAAATATACCAAGTCGCCACGCTGCAGTAGGGAACCCAGGCCGCGGCCACCTCACGCGCGTCGCTGCGGCTGACCGGATCGCCCGAAAAATAACTCTTGCTGATGCCGTTGAGCAGGCCGACATCGTCCAGCGGCAGCACGTCGGGGCGCATCAGGTGGAAGATCAGGAACATCTCTGCAGTCCAGCGGCCGATGCCGCGGATGCCCACCAGCTCGGTGATGATCATGTCGTCGGTCATGTCAGTCCAGGCATCCGCATGGATGGCACCCGAATCGAAATGCAGAGCCAGATCCACCAGGTATTCGATCTTGCGCGCCGACAGGCCGGCCTCACGCATGTCGTCGACCTTGAGCTTGAGGACATTGCCCGGCGTCATGCGCCGCGGCAGTTTGGCAAAGCGGTCCCAGACAGTCTGAGCCGCCTTGACCGAAATCTGCTGGCCCACGATGCTGCGCGCCAGGGTGGTAAAGGCATCACCGCGCGATTCCAGACAGGCATCGCCGAACTGGGGAATCAGCCGCTTCATGACGCGGTCTTTCTTGGCCAGGTGGCGGCAGGCCTCGTCCCAGTAGTCGGGGGTGGCCAGCGTCAAGCCGCCCGAAGAAATGCTCATTGCGTTGCCTCCCAGGTCGTTCCGGTGGGCGAGTCTTTCAGCACGACTCCCTGGGCCAGCAACTCATCACGGATGCGATCGGCCTCAGAAAAGTTCTTCGCCTTCTTGGCATCGGCGCGCCGCAGGATCAGCGCCTGGATCGACGCTTCGTCCAGCCGGGCGCCAGCCTGCAGGAATGCCCTGGGATCGCCCTGCAGCAATCCCAGGCAGTTGCCCAGCCCCTTGAGTTGCCCGGCCAGCCGAGCCGATTTGCTGCGGTTCACTTCGGCTGCCAGCTCGAACAAAACGGCCATCGCCTCGGGCACGGCAAAGTCATTGTCCATGGCGGCCTTGAAGCGGGCGGCATGGGGTTCGGCCCAGTCGAGCGCCGCGCTGTCAGGCGCCACCAGGCTGAGCGCCGTGTAAAGGCGCCGCAGGGAGCCGTGCGCATCGTCCAGGTGCATGTCGCTGTAATTCAGCGCGCTGCGGTAATGGGTGCGCACAATGAAAAAACGCACTGTCTCGGCATCGTACTTCTGCAGCACATCGCGAATGGTGAAGAAGTTGCCCAGCGATTTGGACATCTTCTCGCTGTCGATATTCAGGAAGCCGTTGTGCATCCAGACGCGTGCCAGTGGCTGATCATTGGCGCCTTCGCTCTGCGCGATCTCGTTTTCGTGGTGCGGGAACTGCAGGTCGGCACCGCCGCCGTGGATGTCGAACGTCTCGCCCAGCAGTGCGCACGCCATCGCCGAGCACTCGATATGCCAGCCCGGCCGCCCGCTGCCCCACTCGCTGTCCCACTTCGCGTCCGGCGGCTCGGACGGCTTGGCCGATTTCCAGAGCACGAAATCCAGTGGGTCCTGTTTGCCTTCGAGCACCGCCACACGCTCGCCGGCATGCAATTCATCCAGCGACTTGCCCGACAACTTGCCGTAGCCGGGAAATTTGCGCACGGCGAAGTTCACATCGCCATCGGCGGCCACATAGGCCAGGCCCTTGGCGCGCAGCTGGCGCACGATGTCCAGCATCTGCGGCACGTAATCGGTGGCACGCGGGTCGTGCGTGGGGCGCTCAATGCCCAGGGCGTCGAAATCACGGTACATCTCGCCGATCATGCGGTCGGTCAGCGCGCGCACCGTTTCGCCGTTCTCGACGGCGCGGCGGATGATCTTGTCCTCGATGTCGGTGATGTTGCGCACAAAGGTGACGCGCAAGCCGCTGGCCCGCAGCCAGCGCTGCACCACGTCGAAGGCGATGTTGGCGCGGGCATGGCCAATATGGCAGAGGTCATACACCGTGATGCCGCACACATACATCCGGACGTGGCCAGGCTCCAGCGGTGAAAACTCCTCCAGAGCACGCGTCAGCGTGTTGTAGATGCGCAGGCTCATGGGTGTGGTTGGGGGGCGCGGGTCCGCGGGCACATCGGCTGGCGCTGTCTTTGTTTTCAGGGTTGCTGTGGCGGTCCGCGTGGCACTGTTGCATGTACCGGCGGCTACAATCCGGAACAGTATATAGCCCCCTTCCCCGGCTTGTCCGATGCGTTGGATCAAGAGGACTTATGACGCTCGCTTCCCACAAATTTCCGCGCGCCCTGCGCCTGCTGGCCCTGGCCAGCGCCCTGCTTGCGGGCTTCGCAGCCTTTGCCGATGAGTACAGCGATGTCAACCAGTTGCTGCGCGCGGGCAAGCATGCCGAAGCGCTCGGCAAGGCCGATCTCTACCTGGCGGGCAAGCCGCGAGATCCGCAGATGCGGTTCCTCAAGGGCGTGATTCAGACCGAAGCGGGCCGTACGGCCGATGCGATCGCCACCTTCACCAAGCTGACCGAAGACTACCCCGAGCTGCCCGAACCCTACAACAACCTGGCCGTGCTCTATGCTGGCCAGAGCCAGTTCGACAAGGCACGTGCCGCGCTCGAGATGGCGATCCGCACCAATCCCAGCTATGCCACCGCGCACGAGAACCTGGGTGATGTGTATGCCAAGCTGGCCAGCCAGGCCTACAGCAAGGCGCTGCAACTGGACGCCAGCAATACGGCGGTGCAACCCAAGCTCGCGCTGATCCGCGAGCTGTTTGCGCCGGCCGCCAAGGGCCCAACCAAGGCAGTTGCTGTCGCTGCAGTGCCCGTGGCGGCACCGGCGCCAGTGGCCAAGGCATCAGCTTCCGCGCCCGCACCTGTGCGCGCCGCGGCACCGGCTGCGCAAACGGCGGTTGCCGCGCCTGGCACCGAGCACGAGGTCGAGACGGCCGTCCAGGCCTGGGCCACCGCCTGGTCCGGCAAGGATGTAGCCGGCTACCTGGATGCCTACGGCAAGGATTTCGTGCCTGCCGGCAAGCAGTCACGCAAGGCCTGGGAAGACGAGCGAAAGGCCCGCATCGTTGGCAAGTCCCGCATCAGCGTTACCTTGAGCAACATGTCGATAGCGGTGGATGCCGGCAAGGCAACTGCCCGCTTCAAGCAGGGCTATAGCGCCGACAGCCTGAACGTTTCAAGCCGCAAGACACTCGAACTGGTCAAGTCCGGTGACCGCTGGGTGATCGTCAGGGAAACGTCCGGCGGTTGATGAAACGGTTTTTGCTCGCGTTGTGTTGCGTGCTCGGGGCAAGCGCCATGGCGGCGCCGGCCCATGCCACTGCGCACCGGAAGGCCAGCCATGCGCCATCCGCCCAGCCGGCGCGGCTCAGCACGCGCGACAGCGATGCCGAAACCCGCCTGATCGAGATCTACCGCCTGGTCGGCCGTGCCGAGACACACCGTGCCCTGGAACGCGCCGAGGCTCTGGTCAACGATCATCCCAATTTCCAGCTGGCCCAGCTGGTCTACGGCGACCTGCTGTCGGCGCAGACGCGGCCAGTACGAGTCGTCGGCGATGTGCCGGACACCGCTGCCCGCAGCGGTGCCCAGATCCTGGCCGAACTGCGCGAGGAATCCCGGCTGCGCATTCGCGCCCTGCGCGAGCGGCCACCGGCCGGCACCATCCCGGCACAGTTCCTGCAACTGGCGCCGCGCAACAAGCACGCGATCGCCATCGATACCTCACGCGCCCGGTTGTACCTCTTCGAGAACACGCCCAACGGCCTGAAGCTGCTGGCCGACTACTACACATCGCTGGGCAAGTCGGGCATCGAAAAATCCGCTGAGGGCGACTTGCGCACACCGCTGGGCGTCTACTTCATCACCAGCAACCTGGACCCGAAGTCGCTGAAGGATTTCTACGGCGCCGGGGCCCTGCCGATCAACTACCCCAATCCCTACGACGCGCGGCGCGGCAAGACCGGCGGCGGCATCTGGCTGCACGGCACACCGGCAGCGCAATTCTCGCGTGCGCCCAAGGCCACCGATGGCTGCGTGGTGCTGGCCAATCCTGACCTGCAGCGCATCATCGGCACCGTCGAAGTGCGGACCACTCCCGTGGTCATTGCGGAGAACCTGCAGTGGGTCGCACCGCACGCCAACCAGCCCGATCGCCACGGATTTGCGCAGGCCCTGGGTGCCTGGCGCAGCGCCAAGTCCAGCGGCAGCATCGCCCGGGTGCTGGGTTTTTACACACCCGACTTCTCCGGCAACGGCAAGACCCTGGCCGAGTGGACACCGACCCTGCGCAGCGAACTGAGCAAGGTGCATGGACGCGACATCGAACTGAAGGACCTGTCGTACCTGCGCTGGACGGACAGCGCAGATACGATGGTGGTAACCTTTGGAGAAGTGGCCGCAGGTGCCCGCACGGGCCCGGTCAAGCGCCAGTACTGGGTACGCCAGGGCTCCGACTGGAAAATCTTTTTCGAAGGAGTGATCGGTTGATGCATCCAACGACGCGCCGCGCCGCCGCTGCGCTGGCACTGTGCCTGGGCTGGGCCGCTGGGGGCATGGCCTTCGCTGCGGAAGCGCCGCAGGTGAAGTTCGTCACCACACAGGGCGACATCATTGTCGAGGTGTATTCCGACAAGGCCCCGATCACCGTCGAGAACTTCCT
>JANYAN010000267.1 GCA_025361305.1 Burkholderiales bacterium | reverse complement strand
CTGCGTCACCCACTCCGTGGACGAAGTTGCGCGGTTGGCGGACACGCTGGTGGTGCTGGAGCAGGGCCGTGTGGTCGCGCAGGGCCCGGCTGCGGTCACCCTGGCGCGCAAGGTCGAGCGATGCCAGAGGCTCGTCCAGCAGCAGCAGGCGCGGCTGCCGCGCCAGGGCCCGGGCAATGGCTACGCGCTGCCTCTCGCCTCCGGACAACTCATGGACGCGGCGCCGCAGCAGCGTGCCGATTCCGAGCAATTCAATCGCCGCGTCCAGGGCAATGGGCTTGACGCCGGCATGGCGTTCGGCGTAGGCGAGGTTGCCCTTCACGTCCAGATGATCGAACAGGCTTGCTTCCTGGAACACATAGCCCAGGCTGCGCCGCCAGGTCGGCAGGAAGATGCGCCGACTGTCGTCCTGCCACACCTCACCGGCGATGCGCACCAACGACGCTTTGCCGCGCTCCAGGCCCGCCACGCAACGCAACAGTGTGGTCTTGCCCGAGCCGGACGGACCGTACAGGACCGTGATGCCTCGCCCAGGCAGCGACAGCTCGGCCGCCAGGTGGAACTCGGCTCGCGCCACGGTCACCCGAATCTGGTTGTTCTGCCGCGTCACGGCAACACCGGCGCGGGGCGGCGGTTGAGCAGCGTCAAACCCAGAAGTACGATGAACGCAAAGGCCACCATTCCGCCGGCGAGCCAATGGGCCTGGGTGTATTCCAGCGCTTCGACGTGGCCATAGATCTGCGTTGAAACGACCCGGGTCTGGCCGGGAATATTGCCTCCGATCATCAGCACCACGCCGAATTCGCCGACGGTGTGGGCGAAGCTCAGAATGGCCGCCGTCACGAATCCGGCCCGGGCCAGCGGCACCGCCACGGTGAAGAACGCATCCAGCGGCCGCGCGCCCAGTGTGGCAGCTACCTCCAGCGGCCGCCGGCCGACTGCCTCGAAGGCATGCTGCAGCGGCTGCACGGCAAAAGGCAGCGAGTACACCAGCGAGCCAACCAACAGGCCGGTGAACGTGAAAGGCAGGGTGCCCAGACCGAGGGCCTGGGTGACTTGCCCGCCTGGGCCATGGGGGCCGAGCGAAACCAGAAGGTAGAACCCCAGCACCGTGGGCGGCAGCACCAGGGGCAACGCAACGACCGCGCCCACCGGAGCGCGCCAGCGCGAGCCGGTTCGTGCCAGCCACCAGGCCAGTGGTGTGGCGAGCACGAGCAGCAACACCGTGGTCATGCTGGCCAGCTTGAGCGTGAGCCAGATTGCCTTCAGGTCATCAGGGCCGAGCAGCATGTCAGGACGGTCGCTCGGAGCTCAGAGCTCGTAGCCGTAGCTGCGGATGACGGCGCGAGCCTTGTCGCCGTGCATGTATGCCATCAATGCCTTTGCAGCGGCATTGCCCTTTCCGCGAACCAGCACAATCGCGTCCTGCCGCAGCGGCGCATGCAGTGTCGTCGGCACCAACCACGCGGAGCCCGGACCGACGCTGCCGTCGCGCATCACCTGGGACAATGCGACGAATCCCAGCGCCGCGTTGCCAGTGGAGATGAACTGGTAGGTTTGCGCGATGTTCTCGCCCTGCACGAAGCGAGGCTGCAATCGCTGGAGCACTCCCAGCCGGGTCATCGCGTCGACCGCGGCGGTGCCATAGGGCGCGAGCTTTGGGTCGGCCAGCGCGATGTGTTCGAAGGTGCCCCTCGCGAGCACATCTCCGTTGTCATCGACCAGTCCGGGTTGGGCGCTCCAAAGGACCAGCCGGCCGGTTGCGTAAGTGAAGCGCGTGCCGGCCACCCCCTGGCCATCGCGCTCCAGCCGGGCCGGGGTGTTTTCGTCGGCGGCCAGCAGCATGTCAAATGGCGCGCCGTTGATGATCTGCGCATGGAACTTGCCGGTTGAACCGAAGACCAGCATGGCCTTGTGGCCGGTGTCCTGTTCGAAAGCGGTTGCGATCCTTTGCATTGGCGCCGTGAAGTTGGCTGCCACGGCGACATGGACTTCCCCGGCCCTCGCCGCAGTGGGGCTGAGGGCGAGCAGGCTCAAGAGGGCTGCGGCAACGAACAGGCGCATCGAATGTTCCGCTATTCAAAAAATGAATAGCGGAAGTATAACCACTGAGCCCGGCACAATGGCAGCATGCCCAAGCCCCCCGTACAAGCCCTGGAATTGGCCGACGCCCTGGGCCACGGCATGGCGGACAAGCGGGTCGAGATCCTGCGGCGCGTCGGCGAATGCGGATCGATCTCGGAGGCCGCACGCGCTGGTGGCGTGAGCTACAAGGCTGCCTGGCAGGCCCTTGATACGCTGAGCAACCTGGCCGGAGCGGCTCTGGTCGAGCGGGTTGTTGGCGGCTCCGGCGGCGGCGGGGCGCGCCTGACGGCAGCTGGGGAGCAACTGCTTCGTGCCGCAGCCGAACTGGTACGCACCCGTGACCAGGTGCTGGCTCGGCTGGCCGGCCAGGGTTCGGTGGTTGCCAATCTGGCTGCCTTGGGCCTGCGCACCAGCATGCGCAACCTGCTGCCCTGCAGCGTCGCGAAGATCGTGCGGCGCGGCCAGGCGGTCCAGGTGAACTTGCAGCTGGACGGCGGCGCAATGCTCGCTTCGAGTGTGACTCGCGAAAGCGTGCAACTGCTGGGTTTACGGCAAGGCGACCCGGTGCTGGCGCTGTGCAAGGCCACGGCAGTCCACGTGGCTGCACAGGCCGTGCGTGTTCCAGCACGCAACGTCTTGCCAGGCCGGGTAGTGCGGGCGTCCCGGGCCACCGGTGGCGGGGAGGTCGCGCTGCAACTGGAGGGAGGCCTCCAACTCGTCGGATTTGCGGCGGCCGGCAGCGGTCTGCGCGTGGGCCATGCCGCATTTGCCGGCCTGGATGAATCGGCGGTGGTCGTCGCGGTCGCCGGCTAAGCGGTCGCGCGCCTACTTTCGCCCGAGCTTCCGGTACACAGTGGCGCGGCTGATGCCCAGCACCCTGGCGGCCTGCATCACGTTGCCCCGGGCTTCGTCCACGGCCTTGCGAATCAGGGTTGCCTCCAGGTCCTTCAAGGGAAGCCGCTGCCCCGTCGCGGCCGCATGGGAAACGACATGCTGGCCGGCCGGCTGGGCCAGAAGCTGGACGATCAATCCCGACCACAACGGCGCCTCCATCGGGGATTCGCGGCGGACGGCGTCAAACAGCATTTCCCACGGCATGGCAAACAACTCGCTGCAATGGATTGGCGCGCGGCTCTCGCCGGCCAGCTGGGCGAGCATCTGCCGCGCTGTGGCGTTGACCGAGATGACCCAGCCATCGCCGTCCAGGCAGACCAGGCCGTCGGCATCGTCGCCCAGGGTGCGACCGGGCCAGTTCAGGCGCAGCAGCAGGGCGTGCGGCCGCGCCAGCGCCAATGCGTTTTCGATGCTGCGCGCCGATTGCGCCACCAGGTGTTTGAGCTCGGGCCGCTCGGTGGCCTCGATACCCGTCAGGTCTAGCATGCCGACACACTGTCCGTCAGGACCGAACAGCGGTGCACCAGCGCAGCTGTAGACGCTGGTGTCGTCGAAGAAATGCTCGCCGCGGTGCAGCCACACCGGCTGCAGTTCGGTCAGTGCCGCACCGATGGCGCTTGTGCCCACTGAACGCTCGGACAGATCGACACCGATGCGGGTGATCAGGTGGGCACGGCGGTCACTGCGGTCGATCGGACCGTTGACGTCGATGACCACGCCCCCGGCATCGGTAAGGATGGCGAAATAGCGGCTGTTGGCGATCGCGCGGCCCAGTTTGTCCAGCACGGGCCGGGCTGCCTGCACCAGCTCTCGATTGGCTTCGTCGGAGCGGCGCGCCGCCGCCGCCGGGATCACGTCGAAGGTGACCCGCTGCTGCGGCCGCTGCCCGCTGGCCAGGCAGCGGCGCCACGAACGTTCGATCCAGGTCTGCGCCGCCGCGTTGGCCGATGGCCGGCCCTCCAGCATGACGGCGCGGCGTGCCTGCTCGATCTGTTGCAGACGGTGCTGGGCGGATGGATGCGATGTGGCGGTCATGGCCGGTTGCTGGACAGGGTTGTCAGTGATTGTTGCGTCTTGCTACGAACAGATTGTTCCATTTTGCGAATTTAACCTTTCCCGGTCGGAGCACCTAGGGTTTCGCCTAGGTGCCCGCACCGGACGCAGTCGAACAATGATCGGCGCCACCTCAAAGGAGACAAAACATGCAGGTCAAACTCAAAGTCAACGGCAAGGCCGCCAGCGTCGACGTCGCCCCCAACACATTGCTGGTGCACGCCCTGCGCGAAAGCCTGAAGCTCACTGGCACCCATGTCGGCTGCGACACGGCGCAGTGTGGCGCGTGCACCGTGATCGTCAACGGCCGGGCCATCAAGTCGTGCAACACGCTGGCCGTCCAGCACCAGGGCGCCGAGATCACCACCATCGAAGGCCTGGCCGCGGCTGACGGAACCATGCACCCGATGCAGGCCGCCTTCAAGGAGTGCCACGGCCTGCAGTGCGGTTTCTGCACCCCCGGCATGGTCATGAGTGCGGTGGATCTGTGCAAGCACAACCCCAAGGCCAGCGAGGCCGAGATCCGGCAGCTGCTCGAGGGCAACATCTGCCGCTGCACGGGCTACCAGAACATCGTCAAGGCCGTGCAACAGGGTCAGGCCGCCATGCCTTCGGCCTAAAGGAGAACAGATCATGGGTGCATCCGACTTCGCAAACCTGCCTCACATCGGTGAATCCGTCCGCCGCAAGGAGGACTACCGATTCCTCACCGGCGCCGGCCGATACACCGACGACATCAACCTGCCGAACCAGCGTTACGCCGTGTTCGTGCGGTCACCGCATGCCCATGCGGCGATCAAGAGCATCGACGTCAGCAAGGCCGAGGCGATGCCGGGCGTGGCCAAAGTTTTCACCGGCAAGGACGTGGAAGGCAAGATGGGCGGCCTGCCCTGCGGCTGGCTGATCACCAGCACCGACGGCACGCCCATGAAGGAGCCGCCCCACCCGATCCTCGCCCAGGGGAAGGTGCGTTACGTCGGCGACCACGTGGCCATGGTGGTGGCCGATACGGTCGAGCAGGCCCGCAACGCGGCCGAGGCTGTCAAGGTGGACTACGAGGTGCTCAGCGCCGTGGTGAAGGTGACCGACGCGGCCAAGGCTGCGGCGCTGCACGAGGCTGCGCCCGACAATCACTGCTACAAGTGGGCCATCGGCGACAAGGCGGCGGTGGATGCCGTCTTCGCCAAGGCAGCGCACGTCACCAAGCTCGACCTGGTCAACAACCGGCTAATTCCCAACGCGATGGAGCCGCGCGCGGCGATCGGCTCGTTCGACCGGGGCAGCGACGAATACACGCTCTATGTGTCCAACCAGAACCCGCACGTCGAGCGTCTGCTGATGACGGCTTTCGTACTGGGTCTGCCCGAACACAAGGTGCGCGTGATCGCCCCCGACGTCGGTGGCGGTTTCGGCTCGAAAATCTATCTCTACGCGGAAGACGTGGCCCTGACCTGGGGCGCCAAGCAGCTCAACTGCGCCATCAAATGGACGGCTGACCGCAGCGAATCGTTCGTAAGCGACGCGCACGGCCGCGACCACGTGAGCCACGCCGAGATGGCACTGGACAAGGACGGCAAGTTCCTGGCGCTGCGGGTGCACACAGATGCCAACCTGGGTGCCTACTTGTCGACCTTCTCGACCTGCGTGCCCACCATCCTGTATGCCACGCTGCTGGCCGGCCAGTACACGACCCCGCTGGTTTATGTCGAAGTGGATGCCTGGTTCACCAATACCGCGCCAGTGGACGCGTACCGCGGGGCCGGGCGGCCCGAAGCCACCTACCTGCTGGAGCGCCTGGTCTCGCGCTGTGCCTGGGAACTGGGCCTGTCGCAGGACGAAATCCGCAAGCGCAACTTCATCACCAGCTTCCCCTACCAGACGCCGGTGGCACTGCAATACGACACAGGCGACTACCACGCCTGCATGGACAAGGCCAAGGTCCTGGCCGACGTGGCCGGATTCGACGCGCGCCGCGCCGCCAGCGAGGCCAAGGGTTTGAAGCGAGGCCTGGGCTACAGCAGCTACATCGAGGCTTGCGGCATCGCGCCCTCCAACATCGCCGGCGCTTTGGGTGCCCGGGCTGGCCTGTTCGAGTGCGGCGAAATCCGCGTCCATCCCACCGGCAGTGTGACGGTGTTCACGGGTTCCCATAGCCACGGCCAGGGCCACGAGACCACGTTTGCACAGGTGGTGGCGGCGCGGCTGGGCATCCCGGTCGAGAACGTGGACGTGGTCCATGGCGATACCGGACGCGTGCCGTTTGGCATGGGCACGTATGGCTCGCGCTCCATCTCGGTGGGCGGTGCGGCCATCATGAAGGCGCTGGACAAGATCGAGATCAAGGCCAAGAAGATCGCGGCTCACCTGATGGAAGCCAGTGACGCCGACATCGAGTTCTCCGGCGGCGAATTCCGGGTCAAGGGTACTGACAAGAAAGTCGCATTTGGCCAGGTTTCGCTTGCAGCCTACGTGCCTCACAACTACCCGCTGGACAAGCTGGAGCCGGGGCTTAACGAAACCGCCTTCTACGACCCGACCAATTTCACGTTCCCCGCAGGCACCTACATCTGCGAAGTCGAGGTCGATCCGGCCACCGGCACTGTTCGGCTGGACCGATTCAGTGCGGTGGATGACTTCGGCACCATCATCAACCCGATGATCGTGCAGGGCCAGGTGCACGGCGGCCTGGTGCAGGGCATCGGCCAGGCGCTGATGGAGCGCTGCGTCTACGACAACGAGAGCGGCCAGCTGCTGACCGGCAGCTTCATGGACTATGCGATGCCGCGTGCCGCCGACTTCCCCGAGTTCAAGCTGGCGACGCACTGCACGCCGTGCACCCACAACCCGCTGGGTACCAAGGGCTGCGGCGAGGCCGGCGCCATCGGCTCGCCACCGGCTGTCATCAATGCCGTGCTCGACGCGCTGCGCCCGCTGGGCGTGACCGACTTCGACATGCCCGCGTCCCCCAGCCGCGTGTGGGAAGCCATCC
>JANYAN010000222.1 GCA_025361305.1 Burkholderiales bacterium | reverse complement strand
TCGCGGCCCAGCAGGGCCATGGTGTTTTGGGATGTGGTTGGCCGATTCACGGAACCTCCTTGAGGTTGGGTAATAAGAAATTTCAGGCCGTGAGGTCGAACAGCAGTACCTCGGCCGCCTTGCCGTTGGACAATGTGATGGCGGCTTCGTTCTCCAGCATCGCAGCGTCGCCGGCAGCCAGCCGCTGGCCATTGACATCGATCTCGCCGCGCACCAGGTGCAGGTAGGCCTTGCGGGCGGGATCGAGGGCCACCGTGGCCTGCTCGGCGCCGTCGAACAGACCAGCGTGAACTCGGGCATCAGCGTGAATCAGTACCGAGCCGGCGGCGCCATCGGGTGAGGCGACCAGGCGCAGCGTTCCACGCTTTTCCGGTGCAGCAAAAGTTTTCTGTTCGTAGCTGGGCGCAATACCGGTGACGTTAGGTTCGATCCAGATCTGCAGGAAGTGCGTTGTCTGGCCCTTGGCATGGTTGAATTCGCTGTGCTGGACACCGTTACCCGCACTCATGCGCTGCACGTCACCGGGCGGAATGGCCTTGACGTTTCCCATGGTGTCGCGGTGCGCCAGCTCGCCCGACAGGACGTAGCTGACGATTTCCATGTCGCGGTGGCCGTGGGTGCCGAAGCCTGTGCCCGGGGCGATGCGGTCTTCGTTGATGACGCGCAGGTTGCCAAAGCCCATGTGTTGCGGGTCGTAATAGTTGGCGAATGAAAAACTGTGGAACGACTTCAGCCAGCCGTGATCGGCGTAGCCGCGGTCCCCGGATTTGCGCAAGCTCAACATGTCTGGCCCTTTCGATGAAGCGATGCATTCAATGTAGGCGCGTCCGCGCGGTTGGCGCGGGGCTCATCTTTGATGGCATCATTCAAATAATATGAATGCTTAACATGCCCAGCGCCCGAAACGCCCTGACGCCCGACTCCCTGGCCTTGCTGCAGACCGTGGCCCGTACCGGCAGCTTTGCCGCTGCGGCGCGCGAGCTGGGGCTCGTGCCCAGTGCGGTGACCTACCGCATTCGCCAGATCGAGGATGCGCTGGATGCCCTGCTGTTCGACCGCAGTTCGCGCCAGGCGCGGCTGACCGAGGCCGGCGCAGAGTTGCTGCGCGAGGGCGAGCGGCTGCTTGGCGAGATCGACGCGGTTGCCAACCGGGTGCGCCGCGTTGCCACCGGCTGGGAGTCCCAACTCACCGTCGCGATGGACAGCGTGATCTCCAGCGCCACGGTGATGGAACTGGCCGCGGCCTTTCTGGACGTGGCCCCCACCACCCGGCTGACGCTGCGAGAGGAAACACTCAGCGGCACGCTAGAGGTGCTGACCAGCGGGCAGGCTGACCTGGCCCTGGGCGTGACGATCGAGCACAGCAATGCCGTGGGCCTGCACAGCCGCTCCCTGGGTGAGGTTCGCTTCTCGTACGTGGTCGCGCCGCACCATCCGCTGGCCGCGCTGCCCGAGCCGCTGTCCGACGCGCTGCTGCAAAGGCACCGCGCTGTTGCCGTGGCCGATTCGGTGCAACGCCGCACCGGGATGAGCTTCGGGCTGCTGGCCGGACAGGATGTGCTGACGGTGCCCAGCATGCGCGCCAAGCTCGATGCCCAGCTGCGCGGGCTGGGCGGTGGCTTCGTGCCCGAGCCGATGGCGCTCCCTTACGTCGAAAGCGGGCGGTTAGTGGCCAAACAGGTGCAGCAAGCCGCGCGCGTGACCCGCATGAACTACGCCTGGCGCGACAGCGGAAGCGCCCAGCCGGGGCGTGCGCTGGGCTGGTGGCTGGGCCAGCTGGAAAGCCCCGCGACGCGTCGCGCTCTGCTGGAGCGGCACCGCGTGCCACAATGAACCGCACAATGGCAATATCTCCCCCCAAACGACACATCGCCGTGATCGGCGCCGGCATCGCGGGCCTGGCCTGCGCACGCACCCTGGCGCAGGCGGGCCATCGCGTCACCGTATTCGAGAAGAACGCCAGCGTCGGCGGCCGGATGGCAGCGTTCGACTCGCCCTTTGGCAGTTTCGATCACGGCTCCCAGTACTTCACCGTCCGCGACCCACGGTTCGAACAGGCGCTGGCCACTGCCCGCGATGCATGTAAACGCTGGAGCGCCAATGCCGTGCGGGTGCTCGACCCGCTCGGCCGCGTTGCCGAGGCGGCCCTGCCAGCGCGCGAGGCGCACTGGGTCAGCGTGCCGGCAATGGATTCGCTGCCGCGGCGCTGGGTCGCGCCGCTGGATGAAGCCGGACAGCTCGAAGTCCAGACCCGCGTGGTGCGGATCGAGCGCGATGCGCTGGACGCGCGCCGCTGGCAACTGCGCACCGAAGGCGCCCAGGAATCGGTGCACGTGTACTCGGGTTTTGACACGGTGCTGCTGGCAATGCCGTGCGCGCCGGCCTCGGCGCTGCTGCGGCAATCCGGCCTGGCGACGCCGTTCCTGCGCGCCATGGACAAGGTGGAAGTCGCGCCCTGTTGGGCTCTGACCGTCGCTTTCCCACAGGCCATCCAGCCCACCCTGACGCACCTGGGGCCACAGTGGAACGCCGCCCTGAGCACGCACCACCGCATCGCCTGGCTGGCGCGCGAATCGTCCAAGCCCGGACGTTCGGCGATCGAACGCTGGACGGTGCAGGCCAGCGCAGCATGGTCACAGGAACACCTCGATGACGACGCGCCGAGGGTGCTGGCCAAGTTGCTCAAGGCCTTCGCCGAAATCACAGGTATCCGCGCTGAGCCGGCCTATGCACAGGCGCACCGCTGGCGCCACGCCAAGACGATGAAACCGCTGGCCCGCAGCCACCTGTGGGATGGCCGTGCCGGCCTGGGCGTCTGCGGCGACTGGTGCATTGGCCACCGCGTGGAGGACGCCTTCGTGTCCGGACTGGAACTGGCGCTGGCCGTCGCCTGAGGACGCGCGATGGGCGCCGCCTACATCGGCCGGTTTGCACCATCGCCGACGGGGCCCCTGCATGCGGGCTCGCTGGTCGCCGCCCTGGCGAGCTGGCTGGACGCCCGGGCACACGGCGGACAGTGGCTGGTACGGATCGAAGATGTGGACACGCCGCGCTGCGTGCCCGGCGCCGATCGCACGTTGCTGGCCCAGCTTGCGTGCTGCGGTCTGGCGCCCGACCTGGCGCCTGTATGGCAAACCCGGGGCACCGGCGTGTATCAAGCTGCCCTGGACCGGCTTGTCGAGGAACGTCATGCCTACCCCTGCGGCTGCTCGCGCCGCGACGTCGAGCTGGCGCTGGACGCGCTGGGGCGGCCGCACCGGCGCAATGCAGAGCTTGTGTACCCAGGCACCTGCCGCGCAGGGCTCGCAGGCAAGCCAGGCCGTGCCTGGCGCTTCCTGACGCGGGCCGCGCCGGTGGAGTGGAATGACAGGCGGCTGGGGCCCCAAAGGCAGGACGTGGAGAGCGAGGTCGGCGATTTCGTGCTGCTGCGTGCCGACGGCCTGTGGGCCTATCAATTGGCCGTTGTGATCGACGACGCGGATCAGGGCATCACGCACGTCGTGCGCGGTGAAGACCTTGCCGACAACACGGCGCGCCAGATCCTGCTGCAGCGAGCGTTGCGGTTACCGACACCCGGCTACTTGCACACGCCCTTGGTATTGGGCGCCAACAGCGAAAAACTGTCCAAACAAAACGGCGCACAGCCGCTGGACCTGGGCGACCCGCTGCAGGCCCTCAATTCAGCGGCGCTCGTGCTGGGCCTGCCCGCGCGCACCGGGCCGGTCGGCCAAGCGTTGGCTGCGTGGTCACATCAATGGCGCGACTCCTACAATCTGCCCGGTGACTGACACCGGCAAGTACCCTGCTCCCCCATCTGCGCCCGAGGGCGTCGCCCATCCGCGTGCCATCCGCAGTTTCGTGCGCCGCGCGGGCCGCATCACCACCGGCCAATCGCGCGCGTTCGACGAATGGGGGCAGCGCTTCCTGCTGCCGTACCAGCCCGCCCCGGTGGACCTGGCCGCCGCGTTCGGGCGCGACGCGCCGACCATCCTGGAGATCGGTTTCGGCATGGGCGAGGCCACGGCCCGTATCGCGGCGCTGATGCCGCAGACGAACTTTCTTTGTTGCGAAGTGCACCAGCCCGGCGTCGGCGCCTTGCTCAAGCGCATAGGCGAGAACAACCTGACAAACATCCGCATCGTCCAGCATGACGCAGTGGAAGTGGTTGGCCACATGCTGGCGCCAGGCAGCCTGTCGGGTGTCCACGTGTTCTTTCCCGACCCCTGGCACAAGCTGCGCCACAACAAGCGCCGCCTGATCCAGCCGCCGCTGGTGGCGCTGCTGGCCACGGGCCTGCGCCAGGGCGGCTACATCCATTGCGCGACCGACTGGGAGCCCTATGCGCAGCAGATGCTCGAAGTGCTCGCAGCCGAGCCGCAATTGCGTAATACCGCTGAGGCGTATGCCTCGCGGCCCGACTATCGCCCGCTGACCAAGTTCGAGAATCGCGGGTTGAAGCTGGGTCATGGGGTGTGGGACCTGGTGTTTCGGAAAACACCCGCCGGCGGCTGAGCCGGGTGTGAGGGCATGGATCCCGGGTCAAGCCCGGGATGACCGAATCAGAGGCGTTCGGCGACCCATCCACGGACGGATTCAAGCGCGGCAGAAAGTTTGCTGGGGTCGGTGCCTCCGGCCATGGCCATATCCGGCTTGCCGCCACCCTTGCCGCCGACCTGCTGGGCCACGAAGTTCACCAGTTCGCCGGCCTTGACCTTGCCCATGGCGTCGGGTGTGACGCCGGCAGCGATCTGCACCTTGCCGCCCTCGACGGTGGCCAGCACGATGGCCGCCGTCTTGAGCTTGTCCTTGAGTTTGTCCATGGTCTCGCGCAGCGTCCTGGCATCGGCACCTTCCAGGCGCGCGGCCAGCACCTTGATGCCCTTAACGTTAACGGCCTGCGCCATGAGATCGTCGCCTTGAGACGACGCCAGTTTGCCCTTGAGCTGCGACACTTCTTTTTCGAGCGCGCGCACCTGCTCGAGCACGTGGGCGATGCGCCCTTGAAGCTCAGCCACCGGCGCCTTGAGTGCGCCGGCCGCACCGTTGACGGTGGATTCCAATTGCTGCAGATAGGCCAGCGCATTGGCACCCGTCACCGCCTCGATCCGCCGCACGCCGGCGGCCACACCGCCTTCAGCCACCACCTTGAACAGGCCGACGTCGCCGGTGCGGGCCACGTGGGTACCGCCGCACAATTCTCGGCTGGAGCCAATGTCCAGCACGCGCACGACATCGCCGTATTTTTCGCCGAACAGCATCACGGCGCCCGTCTTCTGCGCGGCCTCAATATCCATCACACGGGCCTGCGTTTCGGAATTGGCCAGGATTTCTGCGTTGACGCGCGACTCGATCTCGCGGACCTGGGCATCCGTCACCGGATGGTTGTGGGTGAAGTCGAAGCGTGTCTTGTCGGCATCGACCAGCGAGCCTTTTTGCTGCACGTGGTCGCCCAGCACTTCACGCAGGGCCTTGTGCATCAGGTGGGTGACGCTGTGGTTGCGCATGGTGGCCCGGCGCGTGGACGTGTTCACCCGGGCCGTGACGGCGTCGCCGACCTTGATCGTGCCACTGGCCAGCAGGCCGTGGTGACCGAACACGTCGGCCTTGATCTTCTGCGTGTCATCAACCTCGAACTTCGCGCCCGCGCTATCGATGGCGCCCTGGTCTCCGACCTGGCCGCCCGATTCGGCGTAGAACGGCGTGGTATCCAGCACCACGACGCCCGACTGCCCGGCCGTGAGTTCGTCAGTGGCCACACCCTGCGCGTAAAGCGCAACGACCATGGCTCGCTCTTCCAGCGCCTCGTAGCCGGTGAAGACATTGCCTTCACCCGAATACTCGAGCGCGCGGTCCATCTTGAATTTGCCGGCCGCACGGCCCTGAGCCTTCTGTCGCTCCATCGCGGCGTTGAAGCCTTCCTCGTCGACGGTCAGGCCCCGCTCTCGGCAGACGTCGGCCGAGAGGTCCAGCGGGAAGCCATACGTATCGTGCAACTTGAATGCCACGTCGCCCGGCAGCGCCTTCTGCCCACCGGCCAGCGCGGCATCCAGAATCTCCATGCCGTTTTCCAGGGTCTCGAAGAACCGCTCTTCCTCGGCCTTGAGAACCTCGATGATGCGCTGCCCGTCCTCGCGCAACTTGGGATAGGCAGCGCCCATCAGGCGCACCAGATCGGGCACCAGCTTGTGGAAGAACGGCGTCTTCTTGCCCAGCTTGTAGCCGTGCCGGACGGCGCGGCGCACGATGCGGCGCTGCACGTAGCCGCGCCCTTCGCTGCCGGGAATCACGCCGTCGCTGACCAGGAAGGCCGTGGCCCGAATGTGGTCCGCAATGACGCGCAGGCTCTTGTTGCCAAGATCCTTTTCGCCGGTTTCGCGCGAGGCGGCCTTGATCAGCTGCTCGAACAGGTCGATCTCGTAGTTGCTGTGCACGTGCTGCAGGATGGCGGCCAGCCGCTCCAGGCCCATGCCCGTATCCACGCAAGGCGCGGGCAGGTTCTTCACGCTGCCGTCGGGCTGCATGTCGAACTGCATAAACACGTGGTTCCAGATTTCGATGTAACGGTCGCCATCGGCGTCGGGGCTACCCGGGGGGCCCCCCGGAATCTCCGGCCCATGGTCGTAGAAGATTTCCGAACTGGGGCCGCAAGGGCCGGTGTCGGCCATCATCCAGAAATTGTCGCTGGCGTACTTGGCCCCTTTGTTGTCACCGATGCGCACGACGCGCTCGGTCGGCAAGCCGATCTCCTGGGTCCAGATGTCGTAAGCCTCGTCGTCGTCGATATACACGGTGGCCCACAGCTTGTCGGCCGGCAGGCCATAGACCTGGGTCAGCAGCTCCCAGCCCCACTTGAGCGAATCGCGCTTGAAGTAGTCGCCGAAGCTCCAGTTGCCCAGCATCTCGAAGAAGGTGTGATGGCGCGCGGTGTAGCCCACGTTTTCGAGGTCGTTGTGCTTGCCGCCTGCACGCAGGCAGGCCTGGACCGAGGCCGCGCGAACATAGCTGCGCTTGTCGGTCCCCAGGAACACGTCCTTGAACTGCACCATGCCCGAATTGGTGAACATCAGCGTCGGATCGTTGCCCGGCACCAGGGGGCTGGACGGCACGACCGTGTGCCCCTTGGACGCGAAAAATTCCAGGAAGGTCTTGCGGATGTCGGCGACGGTGGATTTGGGATTGCTCATCTTGGATGGAAGCGCGGCCGGCGCTACCGGCAAAACCGCGTAAATGCTTGATTCAGCTGAACTTTTGATTATAGGGAGGCTTGTACTATGCTTTCGCCAACCGCCCCGGAAGGACCCGCCATGGACATGCCGGGCGAAGGGGTGGGACACACCTGGCCGGTCTGAGGCGCTCGCTGTAAACTACCGCCTGCGACTGCGGGTGTAGTTCAATGGCAGAACGGCAGCTTCCCAAGCTTCATACGAGGGTTCGATTCCCTTCACCCGCTCCACGTTACATGGTGACGTTCATGAAATGAGTCGCAACACACGGGTCGCCCTGGCAAGTTCATGATGCAGTTTGCACTGCGCCCCTGCGCACAGAACACAGCCACAAAGGACTTGACCATGAGACGTTCTTCGCTTGTCACCACCATTGGCACCCTATCGATATTCGCATCGTCAAGCGCCATCGCAATAGGCGCGGCCGGTGTTGGTCCCAACACGCCCGGCAACGCAGCCCAGGCACCCGGCTCCGCATTCAATGCGGATGGGAAAGCGGGCACAGTCTATGCAGGTGAACAGCCGCAGAATTCGCGCAATACTGCCAGCGTCTCCCAGTACGACGTTGCCTGCCTGCACCAGCGCTGAGTTTGCATCGCCCGCTCCGGCATTAGCGCCTGCCTGAGGCTACCCTCGCGGGCGGTAACAGCTGCAAGTTGACCTGGTCGAGCCGCACAAAGACGAAGCCCTGCGCGAGCAATTTCCGCAGGCCCACAGACAATCCTTCTGCGGTATCCGATGCGGGCTTGTTCATGTGGGCGATGATCACGTCGCCATCTTTCACATGCGTCAGGCGTTCGATGATCGCGCCCTCCCGTAGTGTTGCGCCGGCATCGGCGTTGACGGAGAACCCGGCAATCTTGTAGCCCATCCGGCCGATCTCGTCGATCGCCTGGGCGTCGTAAACCGCTGTGGCCCCTCGATACCAGTGCGGCGCGATCCCGATCAACGCCTCAATCGCTCGCGCGCCCTGCGAAACCTCGCGCTGCAGGTGAACGATGTCCGGTTCGCCTGGGATGCCATATACCTTGCGCCCTGCGCCGATGACGGCGGGAATGTGGTTCTCACCATGGTCCTCGACGTCGAACAAGTCGAGGTGCGCCTTGATGGCCGAGACCCCTTTGGGGTTCGCCTCCAGCCACTTCTTGGTGGCAAAGATGGTGGCCGGTATCCGGTACTTGATCAGGAACTGAAGAAGGTCATCGTCGTAACGACCCGTGCATGCATCAAGGGTCAGCGCCACGTGACGCACTGCTGCAGCAGTGGGCACCAGCCGGTCATGAATCTCGACCGTCCGGGGCTGGCCTGTTGCCGGCATTGCGACAAGTGCCATCGAGCAGGCGATCAGGAGCGACGGGAGGGTTGGTGATCTGGTCATCGGGATTGCACGGCGGCGAGCAGTCGGTGCAGCCTGAAAATGGCGCTGCTTTCCAGGGAAACAAGGACCGGGCTTGATTTACCGGTTCGCGTCACCACCTTCCGGGGTAACCCAATCCCATTCAAGGCAAGACACATGTCGAATCGATCGATCACATCGCGCGTTGGCAAATGGCTCGCTGCAGCGGCATTGCTGGGCTTTGGCCTGGCGGCCATGGCACAGGCCGAGCCCACGCTGAGCCAGGTCTACGAAGCCGCCCATGCCGGGCATATGGACCAGGCCCAGTTGATGATGCAACAGGTGCTGGTGGCGCACCCCACCAGCGCGAAGGCGCATTTCGTCCAGGCCGAGCTGTCGGCCCGGCAAGGGCAATTGGGGCGCGCGCGCGAGTCGCTGGCTACCGCCGAAAAGCTGGCACCGGGCCTGCCCTTTGCCAAGCCGGAGGCAGCGGAGCACCTGAAGGCGCAGTTGGCGGCCGGTAGCGGCATGACCGCCGCAAGGGATCAGAGCCTGCACGCTGCCGATATCGCGGCACCGGCCGCACCGCGTTCGCAGTTTCCGTGGGGGCTGGCACTGGCACTGGGCGGCGGCGCACTGGCCTTGGGCATCCTGATGCTGCGGCGCAAACCGGCACCGGTGCCCGCACCGCAACCCGTCTACGCAAATCAGCCAGCCATGGCCGGCGGCCTGAGTGGCCCGCAGTCGTTTGGCATGGCTGGGGGCGCCATGCCGGCACCGTATGGTCAGCCCGGCTACGGCCAGCCCACCGCGCCGGGCATGGGTAGCCGGGTGATGGGCGGATTGGC
>JANYAN010000203.1 GCA_025361305.1 Burkholderiales bacterium | reverse complement strand
GCCAGGGCCGCGGCGGCGCAGGATTTCGCCGCCGAGGGTGGCACGGCCTGCGCGTCGCCTGCGATGGTGGCGGCTTCCTGCAATGTCGTCGTCTCCGTCGTCGTCAATGCGGCGCAGACCGAAGCAGTGTTGTTCGGCCCGGATGGGTGCGCGCCGTCCATGAAGCCGGGCAGCGTTTTCGTGATGTGTTCGACAGTCGACCCGGCCTGGTCTGCCGCGCTTGAGCAGCGGCTGGCCGCCATGGACATCCTGTACCTGGACGCGCCCATCTCGGGCGGTGCGGCGCGCGCGGCCAGTGGCGAAATAACCATGATGACGGCCGGTCGCCCGCAGGCCTACGCCCGCTGCGCTGATGTGCTGGACGCGATGGCAGCCAAGGTTTACCGGCTGGGCGACCAGGCGGGAGCCGGCAGCAAGGTAAAGGTCATCAACCAGCTGCTGGCCGGCGTGCATATCGCTGCGGCGGCCGAGGCCATGGCGCTGGGGCTGCGCGAGGGCGTCGACGCCAAGGCGCTCTATGAAGTCATCACGCACAGCGCCGGCAACAGCTGGATGTTCGAGAATCGAATGCCCCATGTGCTGGCCGGCGACTACACACCGTTGTCGGCCGTCGACATCTTCGTCAAGGACCTCGGGCTGGTGCTGGACCTGGCCCGGGCCAGCAAGTTTCCGCTGCCGCTCTCATCCACCGCGCACCAGATGTTCATGCAGGCCTCCAGCGCCGGCCATGGGCGTGAGGACGACAGCGCGGTGATCAAGATTTTTCCGGGCATCGAACTGCCCCCAACCCCATCCGAAGGAGAAGCATGAATATCCTGATCACCGGCGGAAGCGGATTCCTGGGTGCGCGGCTGGCCCGCACGCTGCTGGCCAAAGGCTCGATTTCCCTGCGCGGCCAAGGCGCGATGCCGATCGACCGCATCACGATGACTGATCGCGTCGCGCCGCCGGATGACCTGCTGGGCGACCGTCGCGTTGCGCACGTTCAGGGTGACCTGCTCGAGCTTTTGCAGTCGCGCCGGCTCCCCACCGTGGGCACCGATCTGGTGTTTCACCTTGCCGCCGCCGTCAGCGGCGAATGCGAGCTGGATTTCGATCTGGGTATGCGCAGCAATATGGACACGACCCGGGCCCTGCTTGAAGCCTGCCGGGCTCTTGGCTCACAGCCCATGTTCGTGTTCGCCAGTTCGCTGGCGGTGTTCGGCAACCTTCCCGGCCAGCCGTTGCCCGAACCGATCAGGGACGACACGCTGCCCACGCCGCAAAGCAGCTATGGCATCCAGAAGTTCATCAGCGAGCAGCTGGTGGCTGATTTCACGCGCAAGGGCTTCATCACCGGACGCAGCGTGCGGTTGATGACGGTGAGCGTGCGGCCGGGCCGGCCCAATGGCGCGGCCTCAGGCTTTCTCAGCGGCATGATCCGTGAGCCGCTGGCGGGCCTGAAGGCGGCCTGTCCGGTGTCGCCCCAGGCCACGGTGGCGTTGGCGTCGCCGGCACGCACCGTGGAAGGCATCATCCTGGCCGCCGAGGCCGATGACGCCCGTTGGGGCCCGCCAACGGCTCTCAACCTGCCCTCGCTGCGCACCAGTGTGGGCGACATGGCCGCAGCGCTGGAGCGCGTTGCCGGCCCGCAGGCCACCGCCTTGCTGGACTGGACGCCCGATCCGCTGGTGCAGCGCCTGGTGCGCGGCTGGCCGGGCCATGTCGAGTGGACGCGCGCCCGGCAGATGGGGCTGGCGGCCGATGCCGATTTCGAATCGATCGTGCGCGACTACATCCGCGAGAACCCTGGCGCCGTCAAGCTGCCGCTGCGCTGATGGAAAACCTGCTGCTGGGCTGCATCGCCGACGACTTCACGGGGGCGACCGATCTGGCCAACAACCTGGTGCGCAGCGGCATGCGCGTGGTGCAGACCATCGGCGTTCCGGTCCTGCCGCTGGACCAGCAGGCCGATGCGGTGGTGGTGGCATTGAAGTCGCGCACCGTCGCGCCCGACGAGGCCGTGGCGCAGTCGCTGGCAGCGCTAGGTTGGTTGCAGGGGCAGGGGGCCCGGCAAATCTATTTCAAGTATTGCTCCACGTTCGACAGCACGCCACGCGGCAACATCGGGCCCGTCGCCGAGGCCTTGATGGACGCCCTGGGCACCGACTTCACGCTCGCCACGCCGGCCTTCCCCGACAACCAGCGCACCGTTTTCAAAGGGCACCTGTTCGTTGGCGATCAACTGCTGAGCGACAGTGGCATGCGCGATCACCCGTTGACGCCAATGACCGACGCCAACCTGGTGCGGGTGCTGCAAGCCCAGTGCCGGCGCAAGGTCGGCCTGATCGACTACCGCGTCGTGGCGCAAGGTGAAGGCGCCATCCGTGCGCGGATCGGGCAATTGCGGGAGCAGGGCGTTCAGATCGCCATCGTCGACGCCTTGTCGAATGACGACCTGTTGCGGCTGGGCCCGGCGCTGGCCGGCATGCCGCTGGTGACGGCCGGCTCGGGCGTTGCGATCGGCCTGCCGGCCAATTTCGGTCTGGCGCCCAGCGCGCAGGCCAGCCAGTTGCCGCCAGCCCGCGGCTTGCGGGCCGTGCTCTCGGGCAGCTGTTCGCAGGCTACCAACCGGCAGGTGCAGTCGTTCATCGACGCGCGACACCCTGCGCTGGCTATTGACCCCTTGCGGATCGCCGCTGGCCAGGACGTGGCTGGCGAGGCGCTGGCATGGGCCGCCCCAAGGCTGGCGGTGGGCCCGGTGCTGGTCTACTCGAGCGCGTCGGCGTCGGCCGTCAAAGAGGTGCAGCATCGCCTGGGAATCGAGGAGGCCGGCGCGATGGTCGAGCGCACACTGGCTGCGGTTGCACGCGGACTGGTCGAGCGGGGCGTGCGGCAACTCGTGGTGGCCGGCGGCGAGACTTCGGGCGCCTGCGTGCAGGCGCTGGGCGTTACGCGTATGCAGATCGGCCCCCAGATCGATCCTGGTGTGCCGTGGTGCCACAGCCTGCTGACCCCCGGCGCCGCCGTGGCCGACGGGGACGGCCTGCACCTGGCGCTGAAATCGGGAAACTTCGGCAGCGACGATTTCTTCAGCAAAGCATTTACAGTGAATGCATGAACGGCGTGAACGAGAGCTTTGCCCGCCAGGAGATCTGCCGCGTCGGCAAGAGCCTGTTCGACCGCGGCTATGTCCACGCCACCGCCGGCAACATCAGCGTGCAGCTGGACGACGGCTTCCTGATCACGCCGACCGATGCCTGCCTGGGCGCGCTGGATCCGGCGACGCTGGCGCGGCTGGACTCGCAGGGTAGGCAGCTCAGCGGCGAGCGCGCCAGCAAGACGCTCGCCCTGCACATGGGTATCTACCGTGAGGCGCAGCGGTTTGACCCCGCGACCCGTTGCGTCATCCATACCCATAGCACCCACTGTGTCGCCTTGAGCCTGCGTGAGAGCGGGGCCGAGCTGCTGGCGCCTGTCACGCCCTACTTCGTGATGAAGGTGGGTCGTGTGCCGCTGCTGCGCTATGCCCGCCCCGGCGCCCCGGCGACGGTGGACGAGGTGGTGCGAACCATCGGGCAGTACGGCGACCGTGGCCAGCCGATACGGGCGCTGATGCTCGAGCGACTGGGCCCGAACGTCTGGCACGATAGCGTGGCGACCACCATGGCGACGCTCGAAGAGCTGGAAGAAAGCGCGCGCCTGGCTCTGCTGCAGGGCACTGCGGCGCCGCTGACGGATGCCCAGATCGATGAACTGCGCCAGGTCTTTGGCGCGCGCTGGTGAAAGACCGACCATGCCCCGATTCGCCGCCAACCTGTCGATGCTCTATCCGGAGCTGGACTTCCTCGACCGCTTCGAGGCCGCCGCCCGCGACGGCTTTCGCGCTGTCGAATATCTTTTCCCTTATGCCTACCCGCCGGCCGAGTTGGTCGCCCGACTACGTGCCCATGGGCTGCAGCAAGTGCTGTTCAACGCCCCGCCCGGCGATTGGGACGCGGGCGACAAGGGCCTGGCCTGTCTGGCCGGCCGGGAGGCGGAATTCCGCGAGGGCGTTGGCCGTGCGCTGACCTACGCCGCTGCCTTGGCCTGTCCGCGCGTCCACGTGATGGCCGGCCAGGTGCCGCAAGGCCAGCAGCCCGCCAGCGTTCGGGACACCTACGTGGCCAACCTGCGCTGGGCCGCAGCTGAAGCCGCCCGGCAGGGCGTGGACTTGCTGATCGAGCCGATCAACACGCGCGACATTCCCCGGTTCTTCCTGAACCGGCAGGATCAGGCGCATGCGTTGCTGGACGAGATCGCGGCGGCCAATGTCAAGGTCCAGTTTGACCTGTACCACTGCCAGGTGGTCGAAGGCGACGTGGCGACGAAGATCCGCCAGTACCTGCCCGGGGGCCGGGTCGGCCACTTCCAGATCGCCGGCGTGCCCGAGCGTCACGAGCCCGACATTGGCGAAATAAACTACCCTTACCTGTTCAAGGTGATCGACGAGGTCGCAGCCCAGTGCGCCTGGGACGGCTGGGTCGGCTGCGAATACCGGCCGGCCCGGGGCGGGCAAAGCGGCGGCACCTCGGCCGGGCTGGGCTGGTTCCAGCCCTGGCGCTAGCGACGCGAACCGGAAAGGAAGACCATGGCCACGATCAAGGGCTACCACGCCCATGTCTATTTCGATGGCGCGACCATGCCGCGTGCCCGTGCTGTCTGCGAGCAGGCGGCCGCGCTGTTCCCGCTGAAAATGGGTCGCGTTCACGAACGGCCAGTGGGCCCTCACCCGGACTGGAGCTGCCAGCTCGCATTCAAGGCCGAGTTGTTCAGCCAGGTGGTTCCGTGGTTGATGCTGAACCGCGACAATCTGGTGGTGTTCGTCCATCCGCTCAGCGGCAACGACCTGGTCGACCACCGCGATCGCGCCATGTGGATGGGCGCGATCCGGCCTCTCGATCTTTCCGTGCTGACCGAAGCACCGGTCGAATA
>JANYAN010000193.1 GCA_025361305.1 Burkholderiales bacterium | reverse complement strand
CCGCCCGCCGCCGTGGACAACTCTGCACCGATCCCAGACCCGCAGGGCTCCACTTATCGAAGCTACTTCGGTGTTCGGACAAGCGGAGCCACCTCTCTGCGCTGGAAGGACTTTCGCAAGTTGCGGATTCCGGTTCCACCGCTGGCAGAGCAGCAAGCGATTGCGGACGTGATCGCCGGAGCCGCACGCGAGGCTGAACTGTTGCAGCAGCAGCTTCATTCCCTTCGTAAGGAGAAGGCGGCCCTCATGGCCCAACTGCTCACAGGCAAGCGCCGAGTACACAGGTCCGAAGCCGAGAGCACGCCATGACCACCACGCCAAATTCGCGCGAGCAGTACAGCGCTCACGTCCCAGCGCTGCACTTGCTGTGCAACCTGGGTTGGACCTACCTGATCACGGCGCAAGCCCTGGCCCTGCGCGGCAGCACGCGTGAGGTCATCCTCAAGCCCCGGCTGGTGGAGGTGCTGCAGTCCCGGCGCTATGAGTACAAGGGCCAGTGGTACCCGCTGTCGTCAAGCGGCATCGAGCAGATCGTGCGGGAGCTCTCGGCCCTCAGCCTCGCAGAGGGCCTGCTGCCGGCCAATGAGCGGCTGTACGGCAAGCTGGCGCTGGGCATCACCGTCACCGAGTTCATGCCCGACGGCAAGAAGCACCAGCCGACGATCGCCGTGGTCGACTGGGCCGATCCGTCGGCTAACCGATGGGACGTGACCGAAGAGCTCGAGGTTCTTTCGGCCCAGGGCACCCACCACCGCACGCCGGACGTGGTGTGCTACGTCAACGGCTTGCCGCTGGTTGTCATCGAGGCCAAGCGGCCCGAGGGTGGGCATGTCCACAAGGCCATGGTGGCCGAAGGCATCAGCCAGCACCTGCGCAACCAGCGGCCCGACGAGGTGCCACAGTTGTTTGCCTATGCCCAGGTGCTGATGGCCGTGAGCCAGACCGAGGGGCGCTACGGCACCACCGGCACGGCGTCGAAGTTCTGGGCGCGTTGGCGCGAAGAAGAGTTCGACGACGCGAGGGTCGCCGAAGTCAAGAATGCTGCCTTGCCCGCGGCCGTGCGCAGCCGTCTTTTCGAAGCCAAGCCGACGGGCTTGGCGGCCTACTTCGACGCGCTGTGGGCGCAGCCGATGCAGCCCACCGACCAGGATCGGCTGCTGGTCAGTCTGCTCACTCCAGCCCGCTTGCTGGAGTTCTTGCGTGGCTACGTGCTGTTCGACCGCAAGGTCGGCAAGATCGTGGCGCGCTACCAGCAGTTCTTCGGCATCCGTGCGCTGCTGCAGCGCATCCGTCAGTTGCGGCCCGATGGTGGCCGCGAGGGTGGCGTCGTGTGGCACACCACCGGCTCGGGCAAGAGCTTCACGATGGTGTTCCTGACCAAAGCCTTGCTGCTGGTGGATGCCCTGGCCGAGTGCCGCGTGGTCGTGGTGACGGACCGCGTTGACCTGGAGGGGCAGTTGTCCCGCAACTTCATCTCGGGCGGTGCGTTCGGTTCGGCGATAGCGTCGCTGAAGGACGGCGAGAAGAGCCGTGCCCTGACTGGGCGTGACCTCGCCAAACGCATTGGCAGCGGCACAGAGCGCATCACCTTCACGCTGGTGCACAAGTTCAACACGGCGTCCAAGCTACCGGAGTGCCGCAACGACTCGGCCAACCTGATCGTGCTGGTGGACGAAGGCCATCGCAGCCACGGTGGCGAGACCCACGAGCGCATGAAACGTGCGCTGCCCAAGGCCGCCTATATCGCCTTCACGGGCACGCCGCTGCTCAAACAAGAAAAGACCGCCAGCAAGTTCGGCCCCATCGTCCATGCCTACACCATGCAGCGCGCGGTGGAAGATGAAACCGTGGCGCCGCTGCTGTACGAAGAGCGTGTGCCCGAGCTGACCATCAACGAGGAAGCCGTCAGCCGCTGGTTCGACAAGATCACTGCGGGGCTGAGTGACGCGCAACGCACCGACCTGAAAAAGAAGTTCGCCAAGAAGGGCGCCATCTACGGCGCCGCCAACCGCATCGAACTGATCGCGTGGGACATCGCCACGCACTTCAGTGAAAACATCAAGCA
>JANYAN010000090.1 GCA_025361305.1 Burkholderiales bacterium | reverse complement strand
TGCCCCGTGCTCGAGATCGGCAGGAACTCGGTCAGGCCCTCCACCACGCCCATGATGGCGGCCTTGATCAGCAACATAACGTCCACGCGAACCCCCGGCAAAAGAGCCGCATTATCGCCGGGGGCCGGTCAGCCGACGGTCAGGCGGCGAGCATCCCGGCCGAGGGCCGATAGCGGCGAGCCATCTCGCTCCAGCCAGCCTTCATTTCACGGCGTTTTTCCGCTATTTCGTCACATTCCGGTGGTCCGCCCAGGCAGCGGCCGGCACAGTTCCGTCATCGATCAGACAACGCCACCGGAGAAACCAACATGCTTATCCAACTACTTTTCCAATACCCCCAAGCGATCACTCAAGTCGTCAGGAACACTCCCACCTGGGTCTGGGGCCTTCTGGCCGCCCTGCTTGCGCTGGGCTTGACCCAGCTGCGCAAACGCGAAATCAGCCTGGCCCGCATGGCCATCACGCCAATAGCCATGGTCGGCCTGTCAGTGTGGGGCTCGGCCTCGGCTTTCGGCGCATCGCCGCTGTTCGGCTACGTGATGCTGGCCTGGGCGATCTGCGCGGCACTGATGCTGGGCCTGATCGGCACCCGCGCCCCGCTGCCCGGCATGCGGTATGACGTAGCCACCCGCATCTTCACGGTACCCGGCAGCTGGACGCCGCTACTGCTGATCCTCGCCATCTTCATGGTCAAGTACGTCGTCGGCGCCGACGTCGCCATGCAGCCCGCCCTGGCCCACGACGGCACCTATACGCTGGTCGTCGGCGCCCTGTACGGCCTGTTCAGTGGCGTCTTTGCCGGACGCACTGCCCGCCTCTGGCTGATCGCCCACCGTTCGGCGACAGCTGCCACCCCTGCCTTCACTACCTGAAATCGAAAGGGAATCTGCCATGAGAACCTACGCGCAAGACACCGACATCGAAAAACTGGCCCGCAGGCGCGCGGCCGCCAAGATGGGCTGGTACATCCATGCCAGCGTGTTCATCCTGGTCAACCTGATGCTGGCGGCCGTGGCATTCGCAAGCGGCCGCACCTGGGCCATGATTCCGTCAATGGGCTGGGCCCCGGGCCTGGCGATTCACGGCGCCGTGGTGTTCCTGGTAGGCGGCAGCGCCGGCCTGCACGAGCGCCTGGTGCAACAGGAACGCAAGCGCCTGGTCGCGCAGGGAGATCCGTGGTGAAACCGATCAACCCCGCGATGAAGCGCTACCTGCTGGTCTGCCTGCTTGCCCTGGCAGCCGCCTACGCCCAGGCCGGCGTCGGCCTGGCCCGGTTGCCAGGCTTGAGTGACGACGGCCCGGTCACCGTCTTCTACCCGTCCAGTGCACCCGACCAGCCGGTCACCCGCGGGCCCTTCACCATGCAACTGGCATGGCAGGGCCCGCCGGTGCGTGGCAACGGGCGGCTGGTCGTCATTTCGCACGGCTCGGGCGGCACGCCCTGGGTCCACGCCGACCTGGCTCGCACCCTGGTCGAAGCCGGCTTCGCGGTGGCCATGCCTCAGCACCGCGGCGACAATTCTAATGACCCGTCGCACCCCGGCCCGCAGAGCTGGAAGCTGCGTCCGGCCGAAGTGTCACGGGCCATCGACGCGGTGGCGCAAGACCGCCGGTTTGCCCCGCTGCTGGCGCTGGACAAGGTGGGCATGTACGGCATGTCGGCGGGTGGCCACACGGCCCTCAGCCTCGCCGGTGGCCGGTGGTCGCCCGAGCTGTTCCGCCAGCATTGCGAAGCGCACATCGCAGAGGACTTTCCGGCCTGCGTGGGACTGCTCACCCGGCTCAACGACAACTTTTTCGATGGCCTCAAGAAGACCGTGGTGCTGACAGCGATCCGCTACCGCTTCGACGACGCCACCTGGTACACCCACGACGACCCGCGCATCCAGGCGGTAGTGGCCGGCGTGCCGTTTGCCGCCGATTTCGACACGGCTTCGCTGGCCGCACCGCGCGTGCCGCTTGGCCTGGTGACTGCGGCCAGGGACAAATGGCTCTCGCCGCGCTTCCATAGCGGGCCGGTGCTGCAAGCCTGCAGCCCCCGCTGTGAGCACGTCGCCGACATGCCGACTGCTGGCCACGGCGCGCTGCTGTCGCCCCCGCCGCCGCTGGAAAACCTCGGCGCCATCGCGGCCGACCTGCTGGGCGACCCGCCGGGGTTCGATCGCAGTGCGATGCCCGAGGTCGACCGCAAGATCACCGCCTTCTTTCGCAATCACCTGCTCCCCTAAAATCGAATCTTCATGAGCCAGCCGCTGCAGAACCCCCTCAGCCCAGAGGACATCGAACAACTTGCGCGCAAGCGCGCCGGCGCCAAGCTCGGCTGGTATATCCACGCCTGCGTCTACCTAGCGGTCAACCTCTTCCTGTTTGCCGCGTCGCTGCATGGCTTCGGCACCCGGCCCTGGTCGGTCTACCCGCTGCTGGGATGGGGCCTGGGGCTGACGCTGCACGGCGTATCGGTGTTCGTGCTGGGCTCGGGCAGCGGGCTGCGCGAGCGCATGGTGCAAAGGGAACGCGAGCGGATCGCGCGTGAGCAAGGCCGCTCTTGACCGCCGGCATCGCCATGAGGATCGACTGGATCGGCAAGCTGCAGCACCTGCTGCAGGTGCTGGCTTTCTGCCTCGCGGTGGCCAGCATCCAGTATGCTTTTCAGCCCGAGCGGCCCTATACACCCACCTGTGTCTATTCGCTCTTCATCGGGCTGTACACCTGGGCCATCATCGACCTGGGCCGGCACCTGATTCCGTCGAGCGCCGAGACCGGCTGGCCGGTGGGATTTGCAGGCTACGCCGTGGTCATCGTCGGCATCGCTGTCGGTTACCTGGCCGGTACCTGGACTGCGGACCAGCTATGCCGCTACTACGGCTGGTACACCTCCGGCCCGCCGTCGGACCCGCAGGCCGAGCAGCGCAGCTCGATCCTCATCACCACGCTCGCCGGGATCACGGCTAGCTATTATTTTTATAGCAGAAATAGAAGCAGCTACCTCGAACGCAAGATGGGCGAGGCGCGCAAGCATGCCGACGAGGCGCGCCTGAGGCTGCTCGCCACCCAGCTCGAACCGCACATGCTGTTCAACACGCTGGCCAACCTGCGGGTGCTGATCGGCGCCGAACCCCGGCGCGCGCAGCAGATGCTCGACCACATGATCGCCTACCTGCGCGCCACGCTGACCGCTTCGCGCGCGGCCACGCACAGCCTGCAGGCCGAGTTCGACCGCCTGCGCGATTACCTTGAGTTGATGGCCGTTCGCATGGGGCCCCGGCTGGCCTATTCGCTGGAACTGCCGCCCGAGCTGGCCCAGCACCCCGTACCGGCGCTGCTGTTGCAGCCTCTGGTCGAAAACAGCATCCAGCACGGGCTTGAGCCCAAGGTCGAGGGCGGCCGCGTCACGGTCAGCGCCCGGCACGAGGGCAACCTGCTAGTGCTGGAGGTGGCCGACACCGGCGTTGGCCCCCAATGCGAGCCCGGCCCGGGCAAGGGCTTCGGCATGAGCCATGTGCGCGAACGCCTGGCCACACTACACGGCGCCGCAGCCAGCGTTGATTTCGCCTCCGTACCCGGTGGCGGCGCCCGCACGATTCTTCGCTTTCCGTTCCGGCCATGAGCCAAGCCACCGCCAGCGCCCTGATCGCCGAAGACGAGCCGCTGCTGGCGCTGGAGTTGCGTTCCGAGCTGGCTCTGGCCTGGCCGCAGCTGCGCATCGCCGCCACCGTGGGCGACGGCGCATCGGCCGTGACGCAGGCACTGGCACTGAAGCCCGACGTGCTGTTTTTCGATATCCGCATGCCCGGCATGAGCGGGCTCGAGGCGGCCGCCGAACTGGCCGACGAATGGCCAAATGACCTGCCTTTTCCGGCGCTGGTTTTCGTGACGGCCTATGACCAATATGCGGTGCAGGCCTTCGAAACGCACGCCGTGGATTACGTGCTCAAGCCCGTTCAGGCCGCACGCCTACAAAAAACCGTGGCCAAGGTGCAGGATCTGCTGGCCCGCCGCGCGCCGGGAAGCGGCGACATAGAAGCCACCCTGGGCCAGCTGCGCCAGCTATTGGGCGCAGCGCAGGGCCCCGCGCCGACGCAACCGTTGCTCAAGGTGCTGCAAGTCAGCGTGGGCACCAGCGTCCGCATGGTTCCACTGGACGAGGTGGTGTATTTCGAGGCTGCCGACAAATACCTGCGGGTGCTCACACCCGCCCACGAATACCTGATTCGCACCCCGCTGAAAGAGCTGCTCCCCCAGCTGGACCCTGCCGTCTTCTGGCAAGTGCATCGCGGCACCGTGGTGCGCGCCAGCGCCCTGGAAAGCGTCACCCGCGACGAAGCCGGCAAGCTGCACCTGGCCCTGCGCGGACGTACGGAAAAGCTGCCGGTCAGCCGGCTCTATGCGCACCTGTTCAAGGCAATGTAAATGTCGCTGTCCGGCACCCGGTGTCGGCACCGTCCTACAGCCGGCCAACCGGCAAAGGCGTCTACTTAGCCTTAATCACCCCGACTTCTCTGAGTCCCCTCCTCCTCCGGGGTGAGCTGGTCCGGATCTCCGTCCCGCGACTGGCATATTGCCCCCCGGCCCGAAAGGCCCGGGGGCTTTTTTGTGTGCAACCGCATTCCGCAGAAAAAAAGCCCCGCACGCTTGCACATGCGGGGCGAGCTTGGAGAACCTCTTGGCGCGTGCTTCTTCACTCCCGGAGGTTTAAATCACCCATGGTGGCCGTGGCCGGCCTGGATACCCACTACCCACGAAACGTTGCCGCCGGCATGGGCCACGGATGCCGTGCCGGCTGCGGCCAGCACCAGCGCTACGGCTGCCGCTTTGGCGTAGACAGAACGGTTGTACTTCATGATCTGACTCCTGGTTGCCAGGGACTCAATGCGCCCCTCGTGTTCATTTAACGCAGGAAACGCGCTGACGACTACCCCTTGCACAGTCAAAGGCGTTGCCAGAAGTAACGCTTTCGCGGACCAAATGTGACAAGGCCCCTAAAATCGTTTCCATATGACTGCCCCAGCCGACAAAGAACCACCCAAGCCCAGCAACTTCCTGCGCCAGGTCATCGAACGTGATCTGGAGCAAGGTACGTATGCCCAGCGCCGCTGGGATGGCCAGCCGGGCGATGCCGCGCACCACGATCAGGGCCCGCCTGACCCTGCAAAGATTCGCACCCGCTTTCCGCCCGAGCCCAATGGCTACCTGCACGTGGGCCACGCCAAGAGCATCTGCCTGAACTTCGGCCTGGCGCGCGACTATGGCGGCGTCTGCCACATGCGCTTCGACGACACCAACCCCGAAAAGGAAGACAAGGAATACGTCGACAGCATCCTGGACGCCGTGCGATGGCTGGGCTTCAGCTGGGAGGCCAACGGCACCAGCCACCTTTATCACGCCAGCGATTATTTCGACTTCATGTATCGCGCGGCCGAATACCTGGTGGAAGCCGGCCTGGCCTACGTGGACGAGCAATCGGCCGAAGACATGCGCCACAACCGCGGCGATTTTGGCAATCCCGGCACCGACAGCCCGTTCCGCAGCCGCAGCATCGACGAGAACCTGCAGCGTTTTCGCGACATGCGGGACGGCAAGCTGGAAGATGGCGCCGCGGTGCTGCGCGCCAGGATCGACATGGCCAGCCCCAACATCAACATGCGCGACCCAGCCATCTACCGCATTCGCCGCGCCACCCACCACAACACCGGCGACAAGTGGTGCATCTACCCGATGTACACCTACGCCCACCCGATCGAGGACGCGCTGGAGAACATCACCCACAGCATCTGCACGCTGGAGTTCGAGGACCAGCGGCCGTTCTACGACTGGCTGCTGGACAAGCTGGCCGAGGGTGGCCTGATCAGCCAACCCCACCCGCGCCAGTATGAATTCGCCCGGCTGAACCTCACCTACGTGATCACCAGCAAGCGCAAGCTCAAGCAGCTGGTGGACGACGGTTACGTCAGCGGCTGGGACGACCCGCGCATGCCCACCGTCGTCGGCCTGCGCCGGCGCGGCTACACGCCCGAGAGCATCCAGCTGTTTGCCGAGCGCATCGGCGTAACCAAGAGCGATAGCTGGATCGACTACAGCACGCTGGAAGGCGCGCTTCGCGACGAGCTGGACCCGAAAGTGCCGCGCGCCATGGCCGTGCTGGACCCACTGAAGCTCGTGATCACCAACTGGGACGAGATGATGGAAAACGCCGGCCACGCCGCCTATGACGGGCGCTACCTGGACGACTGCAGCGCCCCCGTGCATCCGCACATTCCCGAAATGGGCAGACGCAGCTTCAAGTTCGGCAGGGAGCTTTGGATAGAACGCAGCGACTATGAGGAAGTGCCGCCCAAGGGCTACAACCGCCTGTACCCCGGCAACCGGGTGCGCCTGAAATACGGTCACGTGATCGAATGCACCGGCACCATCCAGGACGAGACAGGCGCCATCACCGACGTTCTGGCCGAACTGGTGCCCGACACCAAGAGCGGCACGCCCGGCAGCGATAAGGTGAAGACCAAAGGCGTGATCACGTGGGTCGCCGCGGCCGACGCCGTGAAGGCGCAGGTGCGGCTCTACGACCGGCTATTCAGCGTCTCGCAGCCCGATACCGGCGATGTGGATTTTCTGGAAGAGCTGAACCCCAATAGCCTGCGCATTGTGACCGCGTATGTGGAGCCATCATTGGCGGGCGCGAAGGCCGATGAGAAGTTTCAGTTCGAGCGACACGGGTATTTCGTGGCGGATCGGGTCGAGCATGGGGTGGATGGAAAACGGGTGTTCAACCGGGTGGCGGGGATGAAGGATAGTTGGGGAAAGTAACGTTGCCCCGGGTGTCAATGTGCAGACGCACGATGTTCTGCGGGCGGTGTCTCAGCGCGACTGCGCCGCAGGGCTCGGGTCCCGTGACGGAATGCCATGGCCCGAAGCCACCGTAGGTGGCTGGACCTGACGGCGGCGCGCCAGCGTCTGTGGTGGCTGCCCTAAGAGCACTTCTCGGTCGCGCCCTCCTTTGGCTGGGCGAAGACATCGATGCCCTGCCCCGTTTCCAGCAGCGACTTCAGGCTGGAAAGGACGATGGGCCAGCCGCGCTGGATTCCCTTGGCCATGCCGCCGGCGGCTTCGAGTTCGTCGTGGGTCACGGTGAGCTTCACCATGCCGTCGTACTCCGCGATGTCGAAGGCCACGCGGCTGTAGGCGGCGGGTTCGGCGGCCCGTGCGGGGTCGGCCCAGGTGATGACGAGGCGCTTCGCAGGCGCCACCTCGACCACCTTGCCCACCACCCGCACCGGGCGCCCTGCGTCGTCGCGCACGTGTTGCCAGGCCGAGCCGGGCTTCCAGTCGGAGACGTTCTCGTGCCCCCAGTAACGCCGCGCGATCTCCGGTTGGGTGATGGCCTCGAACACCTTTTCCGGGGTCGAGCGGATGTAGGTCACGTAAACGAAGCTGGTTTTCTCGTTGCTCATGATTGATCTCCTTCGAGTTGCGTCTTCAGGTCGTGCAGCAGGCTGAGCCGCTGGCGTTCGAATTTACGCACCCACCGCTCGTAGACCTCGTGCAGCGGCACCGGGTTGATGAAATGCAGCTTCTCCCGGCCACGCCAGACAGTGGTCACCAGATTGGCCGCCTCGAGGATCCCAATATGCTGGGTGGCCGACTGCCGCGTCATGTCCAGCTGCTCGCAGAGCTCGCCCAGCGTCTGCCCGTTCTTCTCGTACAGAAGATCGAGCAGCTTGGTGCGGGTCGGGTCGCCCAGCGCCTTGAAAACCTTGTCAGCGTCCATCCGTAGTGTTTGTGCGTGAGGGAATTATATGCAGGTAAATGCCTGCATGTCAAGCGGCACATCGCAATGCCGCGCAGAACGCTTCAGGCCGCTGCCGTTCGCAGCACGCGCGGCCGTGCTCGCTGCAGCGCCAACCACGCCCCGCCCGAGATGCCCGCCACCGCCAGCATCGAACCCGATGATAGCCAGGCCAGGCCCGTCACACCGTTGCCGATGGAGCAGCCCAGCGCAGAGATGCCGCCAAAGCCCATCATCACGGCGCCCACCACATGCTCGCCAAATTCGCGGGGAGAGGCGAATCCTTCCAGCTTGAATTCGCGCCGGAGCCTGGCGCTGGCATAGCTGCCGAGCAGCACGCCCAGCACCAGCATCACACCGAAGGTCGGCACGGTGGCCTTGTCAGTCCACAGCGTCAGCAAGTCCAGCGCGTTGGCCAGCGGCGCGGTGAAGTTCAAGCCCTCGGGCCGGTTCGATTGCGTGCCCAGCCAGGCGGCTTCCAGCGTCTCGGGGTGCTCGGCAACAAAGCCGATGTGCCCCGTCAGGTAGAGCGCGGCGATCAGGATCAACCCGACGCCAACGCCGCCGGCCCAGGTTTGACGCAGCGCGCCGCGGTGCTGGCTCCACGCGTAGCCCACAGTGACTGCGAACACGAGGCCCGCAAATACCCAGCCGAGCGTTGCAGCCGATATCGATGTTGCGGCTGCAAGAACATGGCTCAGATCCTGCGGGCCACTGAGTTGCACGGACCAAACGTCCAGCAGGTTCGCGCGCACCGGTGCCAGCACGCCGCGCAAGGTCATCACCCCTGCCAAGGCGGCCATCACGGCAACGAGGGCGGAGCGCAAGCTGCCCGAGCCCGCCTTGACCAGGCTGCGTTGCGGGCAGCCGTCGGCCAGGATCATCCCGTAGCCGAAGATCAATCCGCCGACGATGCACGATACCCAGGCCAGCCGCGGGCTCCACGCCAGGGTCCGGGTGGCATCGACCAGGCCGGTGGCCACCAGTGTCTGCAATCCGATGGCCCCAACGCCGACAGCCAGCATCCATCCAGCGAAGCGATCGCGGTTGTTCAGTTGCACCCAGTCGGCAATCGCACCGCGAACGCAGAAGCGGGTGGCCTGCCCCGCGACACCGAGTAGCAACCCGAGGACGAGGCCGCCCAAGACGACGACGCGGGCGATGGAGGCGGGGCTGACGGTTTCCATGTCTTTGGTGCGAGTGACCCGAGATTGTAGGAAGTAGCCACGCTGGCCACCTGTGGATGGCAAACTCCACCCCATGTCATTGCGTCGCCGATTCTTCCTCTCGACACTGGCCGCCGCTGTTGCACCCGCGTCCGCGAAGCCAAGGGCTGCACTGGTGGCAGGAACAAACGCTTTCCCGAACGTCCTGGCCGTCCCGGGTGGCGTCGCCCGCATTGCATTGGGCGAAGCAGCCGAGCGCCCCACGGCCCGCACCGGTGACATCCCATTGCTGGTTGTCGGCTCAGCCCGCGCCTGGGTGGCTCTGGTCGGCATTCCCCTGACGGTGGCGCCCGGGCGGGCGTTCATCAGCGTGGAATCACCAGGCGCCGATGCACGCAACCTCCCCTACACGATTCGTTCCAGGAAATATGCCGAGCAGCGCCTGAACGTCGAGCCCAAGCATGTCGACCTTTCGCGCGAGGACCAGGCCCGCTTCGAGCGCGAGAGGGTGCATCAGCTCGAAGTGATGGCGATCTTCTCGACGCCCCTTCCCGAAGGCACCACGCTTGCCATGCAGGCGCCTGTACACGGCCGGCGCTCCAGTTCGTTCGGGTTGCGCAGGGTGTTCAACGGCCAGCCGCGTGCGCCGCATTCGGGCATGGACATCGCCGCGCCCCTGGGCGAGCCGGTTCACGCACCACTCGCCGCCCGTGTGGTGGACACGGGCGACTACTTTTTCAACGGCAATACGGTGTGGCTGGACCATGGCGGCGGCCTGCTAACGCTGCATTGCCACCTGAGCGCCATCGACGTGAAGCCTGGCGACACGCTGCGCGCCGGTGACCGCCTGGGCGCAGTGGGCACCACTGGGCGCGTTACCGGGCCACACCTGCACTTCGGCGTGCTGCTCAACCGCACGATGGTGGACCCGGCGCTCTTCCTGCCGGCTTGACCGGCGCTTACATCCCCCTGTGCGGCGTCTTCTGCAGCAGGTCGGCCAGCTGCGCCTTCCACCACTTCGCGTTCCCTGTCGTGCCATGCCCCGCCGTCTGGTCGCTGGCGGGGATCAGGTAATAGCGCGCGTTCTTCACGCGCTTCAGTTCGCGTTCCATGATGCCGGTCTCGGGTGGGTTGCGTTCGTCATCGGCGGCGTTGACGGCCAGCACGGCGGCCTTGATACGTTCGAGGCCCGGGGCCGGGTTGTAGTCGCCAGATGATTCCCACTGGTACAGGATGTCGTTGGCATCTGCGGTAAATGGGGCCTTCAACCGTGCATCGAGAATCTGGTCGGCCTGCGCGCGCGTGGGCGCGGCCTTGTACCAGCCCAGGTTGCCGCCCAGCGTGGCCACGCCGAAGAACACCGATGCAAACTGTGCGCTGCGCGGCTGCTTGGTGTAGTTGCCTTTGGCCCAATCGGGGTCGTTGCGGATCGAATCGGTGATCAGCCGGCGCATCGCCCAGTTGCGACTCGACATCTCGGTAGGCTGGCAGGCCATTGGCACCAGCGCGTCCATGGCGTCGGGGTATTTCACGCCCCAGATCCAGGTATGCATGCCCCCCATCAAATTGCCGATGATCGCGCGCAGGCGCTTGACCTTCAGGTGCTCCGTCACCAGCCGGTACTGAGCGTCCACCATATCTTCATAGTTGTAGCGTGGGAATGTCGCCCTCAACACGTCCGACGGCCGGGCCGATTTGCCGGTGCCCAGCCCGTCGGGAATGATGATGTAGTAGCGGCTGGCATCCAACGGCTGGCCGGGGCCGAAAAGCTCACCCGCAAACGCGGCGCCCATCATGGTGGCGGCCGACCCGGCAGTGCCATGCAGGACCAGCACCGGGAGGCGCCCGCGCCTACGGAGGAAAACACCTATCCACTCCCCATTGCCTCTGCCTTTGTGCATCGATACAGTAAATCGATACACCCAACGGCGCAAAGCCATACTCTGATGCGCTGGACCGAGTACGTAGCAGGGGCGGTCTTGGCCATCGATGTGAAAGCATGAAGGTTTTCGTCAGCCATCCACAGTCCCGGCTGGCCCATTACTACGGCTCGCGCGCCACTCTGGCGCTGCAGGCGATTGCCGAGGTGCGGTTCAACCCCGGCGATACCGATTTGTCGTCCGCGCAGGTCGCGACGAAAGCGCGCGATTGCGATGTGGTCATCGCCTACCGGCAGACGGTGGGCGACGAGGCGCTTTTCGAGGCGATGCCCCGCCTCGTCGCCTTCGTGCGCAATGCGATCGACATCCGCACCGTGGACGTCGCCGCGGCAAGCCGGCACGGCGTGCTGGTCACCCAGGCCAGCGCAGGGTTCATCGCCTCGGTTTCCGAATGGGTGATCGGCGCGATGATCGATCTGGGCCGTGGCCTCACGTCGTCTGCACAGCTGTATCGCGCCGGCAAGGTGCCGCCGCCCACGATGGGCCGCGAGCTGCGCGGCTCGACCCTCGGCGTGATCGGGTACGGGCAGATCGGCCGCTACCTGTGCGACGCGGCACTGGCGCTGGGCATGCGGGTGGTCGTGCATGACCCTCACGTCGAGCCCGGCGACTCAGGCGTCCAGGCGATATCGCTGCTGCACTTGCTTCGGGAATCCGACTTCACCGTTTGCCTGGCCGCCGCCACGCCCGAGACCGAAAATATGATGGATGCGCAGGCGTTTCGCGCCATGAAGACCGGGTCTTTCTTCATCAACGCTGCGCGCGGCAACCTGGTCGACGAAGACGCGCTCTTGCAGGCACTGGATTCGGCTCATCTTGCGGGCTGCGCCATCGACGTCGGCCGCGCGCCCGACCAGATGCCAACGTTGCGCGTCGCTTCGCATCCACGCATCATCGCGACGCCCCACATCGGGGGACTGACACCGCCGGCGGTGGAGCACCAGGCGATGGAAACAGTGGCCCAGGTGGCGGACATCATGGCGGGGCGGACACCGCAAGGGGCGGTGAACGAACAGCACGCGCACCGCTGGAAGGAGAGATTTCATGCCTGATGCGCCAGTCAAGGCCTTCTTTGCCGGCGCGTGCGATTGCCACATGCACGTGTACGACTCGCGGTTCCCGCTTGTGCCCAACCTGGCCGTGACGCCGCCGGATGCGCCCGCCTTCAGATACCTCCCGGTGCAACGGGCACTGGGGCTCGAGCGCGTGGTGGTGGTGCAGCCGATGGGCTACAGCTTCGACAACCGCTGCACGCTCGATGCCATGGGCCAGTTCGGCCAGATCGCCCGCGGCATCTGCATCATTCCGTCCGATACGGGCGACGCAGAGATCGAGCGGCTGCACGCCCTGGGCGTGCGTGGCGTGCGCTACATGATGCTGGGCGGGCCGCTGGGATGGGATTCCCTGGAACCGGTGGCCGCGCGCCTCAAAGACTTCGGCTGGATGATCAACCTGCAACTCGACGGCCGCAACCTGCCCGCCCATGAGGAAGTATTGATGCGCCTGCCGTGCACCCTGGTAATCGACCACAACGGCAAGTTTCTGGAACCGGTGGCCATCGACAGCCCCGCATTCCAGGCGCTGGTGCGGCTGCTCGAGAAAGGCAATAGCTGGGTCAAGCTGTCGGCGCCCTACGAAACATCAAAGACTGGGGCGCCCAGCTACGACGACGTTTCGGCGATTGCGCGCGAACTAGTCAGGCGGTTTCCGGATCGCTGTCTGTGGGCCAGCAACTGGCCGCACCCGGGCCGTAATCCACCGCCGTCGGACGCGGCGCTATACGAGTTGCTGGCTACGTGGGCGCCGGACGCCGCCGTGCGACGCAAGATCCTGGTCGACAATCCCGCGCGCCTTTACGGGTTCAAGAGCTGACGGCTTTTGGCCTGTAAGCGACGACGTCGATCTCCACCTTCGCATCGACCATCAAGCGCGCCTCGGTTACAAGTCTGCCCCTTGCGACCTTGATAAAGGA
>JANYAN010000228.1 GCA_025361305.1 Burkholderiales bacterium | reverse complement strand
TTCACAAGTGCATCATGGGTCTCAGAATTTCACGCCTTCCAAAGGTAGAACAGCAACTGATCTTTTTCCCTCGTCGCATTCAATAGATTTCGCCAATCCTCTTGTGTTCGCGCCGAACCAATTTTGACCATCTATAAGGAGTAGTGCCGATTCAAAATTGACCAGGGGTGTTCAATCATCCTGCTGAATGATTCAGCAGGAGAACTGGAGATGATCACCATGGCAATGATAGGCAAGATAAGGCGGATGCATTTCCGCGACGGTCTGACGATCAGCGAGATCGCCAGGCTCACCAGCCTCGCGCGGAACACCGTCAAGAAATGGCTTCGGGCCAAACCTGGCGTGGAGCCCAAATACCGGCGCCGCACGATCCCGCACAAGCTCGCGGCATTTGTCGAGCCGTTAAAGCTGATGCTGGAAGCGGATGCGCGCCGCCCCAAGCGGGACCGGCGTACCGGGCTCGCCCTTTACAAACAGCTCCAGGCTGATGGCTACACCGGTGGCTACTCGCGGCTCACCGATTTCATCCGGCAATGGCGGCAGGAAGGCGGGCAACTGGCCACGCGTGCCTTCGTGCCCTTGACCTTCGAGCTGGGCGAAGCGTTCCAGTTCGACTGGAGCGAAGAGGGTGTGGTGATCGGCGGCTTGTACCGAAGGCTGCAGGTGGCGCACCTGAAACTGTGCGCGAGCCGCGCGTTCTGGCTGGCCGCCTATCCGAGCCAGGGCCACGAAATGCTGTTTGACGCCCATACCCGCGCCTTCACCGCCCTGGGCGGCATCGCCCGCCGCGGCATCTACGACAACATGAAGACCGCGGTGGACCGGGTCAACAAAGGCAAGAGCCGGGACGTCAACACGCGCTTTGCCGCGATGTGCTCGCATTACCTGTTCGACGCCGACTTCTGCAACGTCGCCTCCGGCTGGGAGAAAGGCATCGTCGAGAAGAACGTGCAGGACAGCCGGCGGCGCATCTGGAATGACGCCTTCAACCGACGCTTTGCTTCACTCGACGAGCTCAACGCCTGGCTCGCCGAGCGGTGCCGCGCACTGTGGAGCGAATTGCGCCATCCCGAGCACAGCCAGTTCTGCGTTGCCGAGATGCTCGAGCACGAGCAGACCGAAATGATGCCGATGCCTTCACCGTTTGACGGTTACGTGGAGAGCCTGGGAAGGGTGTCGTCGACCTGCCTGGTCGTCGTCAGGCGCAACCGCTACTCGGTGCCGAGCGAACTGGCAGGCCAGAAGGTCGCGGTGCGGCTGTATCCGCAGGAGGTTGTCGTCGTTGCCGGCGACGCCGTGGTGGCGCGCCATGCACGGCTTACCGACCGGGGGCAAACCAGCTACGACTGGCAGCATTACATTCCGCTGATCCAGAGAAAGCCCGGTGCGCTGAGAAACGGCGCGCCGTTTGCCGACATGCCGCGCGCCCTGCTCGCGCTGCGGCACGCGCTGATCCGGCGCGAAGGTGGCGACCGGGTCATGGCGCAGGTGCTCGCGGCCGTGCCCCTGGCCGGACTGGAAGCGGTCGTAGTAGCCATCGAGCTGGTGCTGGAGTCCGGCGCCGTGTCCGCCGAGCATGTGCTCAACATGCTGGGAAGGCTCAAGCCGTCTCCTACCCCCGAGTACGTGGAGACGGCGCTGACGCTCAGGGAGGCGCCGATCGCCGATACCGGCCGCTACGATACCTTGCGCACAGCGGACGACAGCGCCGAGGAGGACAGCCATGCGTGATGTCGTCCCCGAATTGAAAGCGCTGCGCCTGCACGGCATGGCGCAGGCCTTGACCGACCTGCTCTCGCAGGGATCGCTCTCCACGGTCGAATCGTCGGGCTGGCTGATCGAACATCTGTTGCAGGCCGAACGCACGGACCGGGAGGTGCGCTCCACCCGCTACCAGATGGCTGCGGCAAGGTTCCCCCTGCACCGCGACCTGGCAAGCTTCGATTTCGAGTCGGCCAAGGTTGATCGCGCATTGATTGAGGCGCTGGCGACGATGGAATTCACCTCCGCCGCCCACAACGTGGTGTTCGTCGGCGGTCCCGGCACCGGCAAGACCCATCTGGCGACGGCGCTGGGTGTTGCCGGCATCACGGAGCACGGCAAGCGGGTGCGCTTCTACTCGACGGTGGATCTGGTCAATGCCCTGGAGCAGGAGAAGGTTCAGGGCCGGGCCGGACGCATTGCCCTGGCCCTGATGCAGGTCGATATGGTGATTCTGGATGAGCTGGGCTATCTGCCGTTTGGCCAGGCCGGCGGCGCGCTGCTGTTCCACCTGCTCTCCAAGCTGTACGAGCGCACCAGCGTGATGATCACGACCAATCTGACGTTTGGCGAATGGGCGAGCGTGTTCGGCGACGCGAAGATGACGACCGCTTTGCTGGACCGGCTCACGCACCACTGCCATATCGTGGAGACCGGCAACGAGTCGCACCGCTTCCGGCACAGCAGCGCGACGGCCAAGACACGCATCAAGTCCAGGGAGCAAGCCAGGCGGCCATCGCCGACAACGGAAGACCAACCATGAAGCGCGGCGCCGGCAAATCCGCTCCGGGCTACGCCCTGCGCGGCTTCGCCGGAGCCGCTACGACCAACGATTCAGGACAGGAGGCAAAAAACCACGAATCCTTTACACTTACACACAGCCAACCGCATGGCGGGAGGCATGTTTCCTCTGGTCAAGTTTCAGTCGGCACAGACGATCAAGATTCGGTTGGCCGCGACATCGTCCGATCCGAATATGGCCCGGCAACCGCCCGGCGGCGAAGATCTGATCAAATTTACGAAGACTGATGCCGAGCTTCTCTGCGA
>JANYAN010000054.1 GCA_025361305.1 Burkholderiales bacterium | reverse complement strand
GCCTTTCAGGTGCTGGGCATGCGCAAGATCGCCGTCGTTACTCCCTACCAACCCGTGGGTGACCGCAACGTCGTGCGCTTCTTCGAGGAGGCCGGCTTTGAGGTCAAGCGCATTAAAGGCCTGCGCTGCGAGAGCCCGGTGAAGATCGCTCATGTCTCCGAAGCTCAGCTGCGCGACGCGTTGGTTGAACTCGACGGCGATGACATTGACGGGCTGGTGCAGGTCGGCACCAACCTTGCCATGGCGCGCTTGGCTGGCAGTGCCGCGACGTGGCTTTCCAAGCCCGTGGTGGCCATCAACACCGCCATCTATTGGCACGCGCTGCGGCAGTCGGGTGTGGCCGATCGTGTGAGCGGCTTCGGCGCGTTGCTGGAACGCCACTGAGTCCACGCACCGAGCTGGCGCCCAGACACCCCAACGACACGTAATTCACCGCTATGGGAACCGTTTCCTCTCGGATCTACAACGCCATCAAGGAGCAGATCATCGACGGGCGCTACGCTCCGGGCGCCCGAATCACAGAGCAGAACATTGCTGCCGAATTCAGCACGTCGCGAACACCGGTGCGCGAGGCGATGCGCCAATTGGTGGCCGATGGCTTTGCGTTGTTCAAGCCCAACAGCGGCACCGTGGTTCGGCAATGGACGCACGATCAGATGCGGGAAATCTTCGACTTGCGGGTTTTCATCGAGAGCGAGATCGCGGGCCATGCCGCAGTACGGATCAGCATCGCCGACATTGAAGCGCTCGCCAAGCTGCAGGATGAGATCGAAGTCAATGGCACTGATCTCAACACCGAAAATACCTCGCGGGTGGGCCGGCTGAACCGGGATTTCCATCGCGTGATCGCGCATGCCAGCAAGAACGAGCGCATGGTGTCCATGCTGGCTAACGCGATCGAAGTCCCCATCGTGCAGCAGACGTTTCGGCGGTACACGGCTGGGCAACTGGCGCGCAGCTTCGGCCACCACCGAGAACTCATCGATGCGTTTCGCGCCCACGACAGTGCCTGGGCCAAGAGCGTGATGGCCTGCCATATCCACTCCGCTAAACAAACCCTGCTCGGAGGCAACTACCATGTCCAACACTGAGGCGAGCCCAGCCGCTCATGACCAATCCCTACAGGCAAACTACAGCAACGGCGCTTTCGGCCAGCGGCTGGGTTTCGGCACGCACCAAGCATTGGTGATGATCGATTTCGCGCAGGCTTACTTCGTGCCGGATTCGCCCTTGTTTGCCAACCGGCCGGCGGTGGTGGACAGTGCCGGCCGGTTGCTGCATTGGGCCAGGCAGCGCGGCATGCTGGTGTGCCACACACGGGTTGAGTACCGCGCCGATGGCATGGACGGCGGCGTGTTCTTTCGGAAGGTGCCGGCGCTGAAGGTGTTTTGCGCGGGACATCCCTTCGCTGAGTTCGTCCCGGACCTGCAACCGACGGCTGCCGAGCCCATCATCACCAAACAGTACGCCAGCGCGTTCTTCGGCACTTCACTGGCCAGCACGTTGCGGGCACAGGGTGTTGATTGCCTGCTTATGGCGGGCATGAGCACCAGCGGGTGCGTGCGCGCCAGCGCGGTCGATGCGTTGCAGCACGGCTTCATCCCCGTGGTGATCAGCGACGCCTGCGGCGACCGCCACCCACAGCCCCACGACGCCAACCTCTTTGATCTGGACGCCAAGTATGCCGACGTGATGACGCTGGCTCAGGCAAAGGTCGCACTCGCGGCCTGAATTCACCACCCTCCTCCGGAATCCCGATGGCCTTAGAACACATCACCGTCATTGACCTCACCCATATGCTGTCCGGCCCTTACGGCACCATGATGCTGGCCGACCTGGGAGCGCGCACCATCAAGGTAGAGCCGCCGGGCACCGGCGAAGGCACTCGCCGCCTGCTGGAGAAGGACCCCGACTATTCGCGCGATGGCATGGGTGCCTATTACCTCACGCTCAATCGCAACAAGCAGAGCGTGTGCATTGACCTCAAGAGCGAGGCCGGAAAGGCCGTGTTTCTTGACCTGGTGCGCCACGCTGACGTGGTCTACGACAACTTCAGCGTCGGCGTACCCAAGCGGCTGGGCATAGACCACGACGCGCTGGCCAAAGTGAACCCGCGCATCATCACTTGCTCCGTCACCGGCTTCGGCGAAACAGGCCCCGAAACCCAGCGTCCGGCATTCGACCAGGTGGTGCAGGCCATGGGCGGGGGCATGTCTATCACCGGCACGCCCCAGACCGGCCCCGCGCGCAGCGGCATTCCCATTGGTGACCTGGGCGGCGGCATCT
>JANYAN010000225.1 GCA_025361305.1 Burkholderiales bacterium | reverse complement strand
ATTCGGCGGCCAATTCGGCAGCCAATTCGGCAGCCAATTCGGCAGCCAATTCGGCAGCCAATTCGGCAGCCAATTCGGCAGCCAATTCGGCAGCTAATTCGGCAGCTAATTCGGCAGCTAATTCGGCAGCCAACTCGGCAGCTAACTCGGCAGCCAACTCGGCAGCCAACTCGGCAGCTAACTCGGCAGCTAACTCGGCAGCCAACTCGGCAGCCAACTCGGCAGCTAATTCGGCAGCCAACTCGGCAGCCAACTCGGCAGCCAACTCGGCAGCTAATTCGGCAGCCAACGCCGCTGCAAATGCGGCCGCCAACAGCGCTGCCAACGCTGCAGGCCACACTAACTGAAGCGACTTTCTTACGCGTGTGGCCTTCGGGCCACGGCGCAAACTGCCCGCCGCGTGCGGGCAGTTTGCGTTTGGGGTAGGGTTTGTTATCCTGCACAGCACTCCCCATCAACAGAAACGAGCGTCCTCGTGCGTTTGCACCCGAACCTGTGTCTCCTTGCGTTTCTGCCGCTCACTGCGCTTGCCGACCCAACTCCGTTAGGCATGTCCTATGTCGACACGCCGTCGGCTCGGGTCGTCTATTTCGATTCGCTGGATTTTCTGGTTCCGCATGCGGTCCAGACGTTCACCAACTCCCTGAATTTTCAGAAACAGCGATTCGGCTGGAACCCCTCCGAACCGGTCACGCTTCTATTGAAGGACCGCGCTGACTACGGAAATGCCTACGCCCTGACTGCGCCGCACACGCGTCTGATTTTCGACGTCGCGCCGGAATCGCATGCATTCGAGACCACCACGGCCAGCGAGCGCTTCTACTCGATCATGAACCATGAGCTGGTGCACCTTGTCCAAGGCGACATTGCATCCGACCAGGACCGTTTCTGGCGGGGTTTCTTTCGGGGCAAGATCTTGCCGCAGGCGCAGAACCCCGAGACCATCTTCTACAACTACCTCACTGTGCCGCGGTTCGTGGCGCCGCGCTGGATGCTGGAAGGCGGCGCCGTTTTCATGGAAACGTGGATGAGCGGCGGACTGGGCCGGGCGCAAGGAGGTTATGACGAGATGGTGTTTCGCGCCATGGTGCGCGATGGCGCGCCGTTCCACGATCCGCTGTCGTTGGTCTCCAAGGGAGTCCGCTCGGACTTTCAGACCGGCGCCAATGCCTACCTTTATGGCACGCGATTCATCACCTGGCTGGCGTATGCGCATTCACCGGAAAAAGTCGTAGCCTGGATCCGCCGTGATGCCGACAGCAAACGCTATTACGCAGATCAGTTCGAGCAGCTGTTTGGCCTTCCGCTCGACACGGCCTGGCAGCAGTGGATTGCCTTCGAAAAGGAGTTCCAGCGCCTGAATCTTGCCGAAGTTCGCAAGTTCCCTGTCACCGTGCACAAGCCTCTGGTCGGCCATGCCATCGGTTCGATGTCGCGTGTCTACTTCGACGAGGCCAAGGGGCTGCTGTATGGCGGCTTCAAGTTTCCCGGTGTGGTTGAGCATATCGGCGCGTTGAATGTCCGTGATGCTTCCATCCGCCGGCTGGCCGACATCAAGCGCGCCATGCTCTACCGGGTTACTTCGTTTGCGTTCGATCCTGCCACGCACACGGCCTTCTACACCAATGACAACCTGAATTTCCGTGACCTGATGGCGGTCGATGTCGAAACCGGACAGGCACGCACGTTGCTCGAAAACGCACGCATCGGCGAGATGGTCCTCAACCCGGCTGACAAGTCACTTATCGGCGTGCGTCATGACCTGGGTCTGGCCACCCTGGTACGTATTCCTTTTCCCTATGACCGCTGGGAGAAGATTTACGAATTTCCTTACGAAAACGTGCCGTCCGACCTGGACATCTCACCCGATGGCCGCCTGCTCTCAGCGACCATGGGAGAGGTCAGTGGCGCACAGTTTCTGAGGGTGTGGGATCTGGAGAAAGCCCTCAAGGGGGATCTAACGCCCAAGAGCGAGTTCCGGTTCGGCCAGAGCGTGCCTGAAAGCTTCGTTTTCTCGCGCGACAGCAAGTACCTTTACGGCAGCAGCTACTACACGGGCGTGTCGAATATCTTCCGCTACGAAGTCGCTACCGGAGACGTGGTTGCGGTGTCGAATGCGGACATCGGGTATTTTCGGCCAGTGCCGCTGAGAGACGGCCGCCTGCTGGTACTGACCTACACAGGTGAAGGTTTCGTACCGGCCACCATCGATCCGCAACCCATTGCTGACGTGAGCGCCATCAAGTTTCTAGGCGCGCAGGTTGCCAGCAAGCACCCTGTGGTGACCACTTGGCAGGTGCCTCCCGCCAGCGCAATCGATCCCCAAGAGGAAATTGTCGGCCGTGGCGCCTTTATTCCGACGCACAACATGTCGCTGGAGAACGCCTATCCCGTCCTGCAGGGCTACAAGAGTACGGTCGGGCTGGGCTATCACGTCAATTTCGCCGACGCGCTGGGCTTTTCCCGCATCGGCCTGACTGCCGCGTACACGCCAGGAGAAGGGGTGCCGACAAGTGAACGCGGACACGTCGAATTGACTGGCGAGTATCTGGGTTGGCGCGGCTCGCTATCGCAGAACAAGTCCGATTTCTACGACCTCTTCGGCCCGACCAAGCGCGCCCGCAAGGGAACGGCACTGAATATCGGGTATGACGACCTGCGGGTCTTCGATCCACCGCGCACCTTGACGGTCAAATACGACCTGAAGTACAGCCGGGGCATCGACACGTTGCCTGGCGCGCAAAACGTGGGCGTGACATTCGATCGATTGCTCACTGGGCAGATCGGCGTCTATTCGAGCGACTTGTTCAAGTCCGTGGGCGCCGTTGACGACGAGAAGGGGCTGGCGTGGTCGCTCGTGGGCGGCGCCACCAAGGTCAATCACAACATTGTCCCTCAGGTTGTCGGTGAAGCCGCATGGGGCATGCAACTGCCGGTGCCGCATGCGTCGCTCTGGCTGCGCGGGGCGGTGGGGGCTGTCAACGGCGATCCATCCAACCCCGTGGCCAACTTCTACTTCGGCGGGTTCGGCAACAACTACGTGGACAGCCGCGCGGTCAAGCGGTATCACGAAGCGGGGTCCATGCCGGGGTTCGAGATCGACGAGATCAGCGCCCAGCATTTCGTCAAGTCGACTCTGGAGCTGAACCTGCCGCCGATCGCGTTCGAGTCGGCCGGAAAACCTGTCCTGTTCGCCAACTGGCTGCGTCCCTCCCTGTTTGGTTCCATGCTCGTTGCCGAGCCGGACCGGCCTGCACTGCGCCAGCGGTACGCCAGCGTGGGCGCCCAGGCCGACTTGCACTTCAGTGTGCTTCACTGGAGCGAGATGACGCTGTCGTTTGGCTACGCAGTCGGTTTCAAGGGCACGCAGCGTAGCGGCAACGAGTTCATGATTTCCCTCAAGATCCTTTGACCGCGGCGAAGGTGCCCGAATGATGCTGAAATGGCTGCCTGAGATACTGGTGGGCCTGCTGCCTGTCCTGATGTTCCTGGGCGCGCTGCTCTACATGGACAGCTACAAGCTGGTCAAACTGCGTACCGTCATTCTGACGGTCGTTTCCGGCGCGCTTGTCGCATGGGCCAGCTACTTCGTCAACGGCGACATCCTTTCCCTGACGGGACTGGACTGGGTCAGCTTTACCCGCTACGTTTCGCCGCTCAGCGAGGAGTTTCTCAAGGGCGCGGTCATCCTCGTCTTGATCAGGTTTGGCCGCATCGGCTTTCTTGTCGATGCGGCGATCTTCGGATTCGCCGTCGGAACGGGCTTCTCGATCCTGGAGAACGTCTATTACTTCGTCTCGCTTGTCGCCAGGGATGCCGGCATCGGCACCTGGATCATCCGCGGCTTTGGCACGGCCATCATGCACGGGGGGGCTACGGCGATTCTCGCCGTCACTTGCCTGAATTTCCTGGACCATCCGAGCAAGCGCGGCGCGCTGGCGCTGGTTCCCGGGCTGGGGCTGGCTTATGCAGTGCATGCGCTGTACAACCACGCTTTCCTGCCGCCGATCTACCAGACCTTCCTGGTGCTGGTCGGCTTGCCGGCCCTGCTCATGGTCGTATTCCGGCAGAGTGAAAAATCGGTAGGCGCCTGGCTTGGCCACGGATTCGACGCCGACACCCAGTTGCTGGAACTGCTGAACTCAGGCCAGCTGACCGATGCACCCCTGGGCAGGTACCTCAAGACCCTGAAGCAGAAGTTCAAGGGGCCGATCGTTGCCGATATCCTGTGCTACGTGCGCCTTCGCACCGAACTGGCCCTGCGCGCCAAAGGGATCCTCATGATGCGCGAGAACGGATTCGACGTGCCGATTGATCAGCCGACCAGGGACAAATTCACCGAGATGAGGTATCTCGAGGGCACCCTTGGCAAGACCGGGCAGATGGCAATCCGGCCCATGCTTCACATGTCGCGCAAAGACCTCTGGCAGCTCTACCTGCTTGAGTAGGCGCGCAGGCCACGCGCTGCACTTGCGCTGGATCAAATTGCTCCGGGCCGGAAAGTCGCAATATCAAACCGGGAGGAGCGATATCGCCACCGCGAGCGGATGGCGCGCCCTGCATAGCGCGGGCGCTGCCGGCGCTCACATCTCTTTTGCAGGATGTCCCATGAAACGCTTCATTGCCCTGGCTTTCAGCGTGCTCGCGCTCGGCTCGTTCACCGTCCATGCACAGCAGCCTATCGTCATCAAGTTCAGCCACGTCGTTGCCGAAAACACGCCCAAAGGAAAGGGTGCCCTCAAGTTCAAGGAATTCGCCGAAGAGCGGACCAAGGGTCGGGTCAAGGTGGAGGTCTATCCGAATAGCGCCCTGTTCAAGGATGGCGAGGAGATGGAAGCGCTGCAGCTCGGTTCGGTGCAGATGCTGGCGCCCTCGCTGGCCAAGTTCGGCCCGCTCGGGGTGCGCGAGTTCGAAGTGTTCGACCTGCCCTATGTGTTCGACAACTACGACGAACTGCACAAAGTCACCGACGGTCCGGTGGGTGCCGGACTGTTCAGGAAACTCGAAGGCAAGGGCATCACGGGCCTGGCCTATTGGGACAACGGCTTCAAGGTGATGAGCGCCAACAAGCCGATCCATGTGCCGGCCGATTACAAGGGACTGAAAATGCGCATCCAGTCGTCCAAGGTATTGGGCGACCAGATGAAGGCGCTCGGATCGATTCCCCAGGTGATGGCCTTCTCCGAGGTCTATCAGGCGCTGCAAACCGGCGTGGTCGACGGCACCGAGAATCCGCCGTCCAACTTCTATACCCAGAAGATGCAGGAAGTGCAGAAGTACCTCGCGCTGACGGACCATGGCTACCTCGGCTATGCGGTGATCGCCAACAAGAAATTCTGGGAGGGCCTGCCGTCGGACGTGCGCACCACGCTGCAAGGCGCCATGAAAGACGCGACCAGATTTGCCAACGACATCGCCAAGAAGGAGAACGACGATGCGCTTGAGGCCGTGCGCAAGAGCGGCAAGACGCAGATCCTTACCCTCACAGCAGCGCAGAAGGCCGAAATGAAGAAGGCGCTCGTGTCCGTGCACAAGGAGAACGAAGCGCGGGTGGGCAAGGACACGCTGGCCGAGGTTTACAAAGAGACCGGCTTCAAGCCCTAGAGCGGTCGGGCGCGCTGGCGCCGGGTAAGGGTCCCCCGGCGCGGTGACACAACAACAAGTGGAGACAGCGATGAAGCTCCTGGATCACCTGGAAGAGTGGCTGATCACGTTCCTGATGGGTGGCGCGACGCTGCTCATCTTCGTCGCGGTGTTGCATCGCTACGCCGCGGGCATGCCGATCCCCGGATTGCAGGATGCGCTGCTCAAGATCGACATGTCGTGGGCGCAGGAGCTGTGCATCTACATGTTTGTCTGGATGGCCAAGTTCGGTGCCGCGTATGGTGTGCGCACCGGCATCCACGTGGGCGTCGACGTCCTGATCAACCGGCTGCCTGGCAACACGCGCAAGGCCTACGTGCTGTTCGGGCTGCTGGCCGGCGCCACGTTCACCGGCATTGTCGGAACGCTGGGTGCCACATTTACCTGGGACATTGCCCACACCAGTTCGACTTCGCCTGACCTGGAAATCCCCAAGTGGATCGTCTACCTGTGCATCCCGCTGGGCTCCTACCTGATGTGTTTCCGTTTTCTTCAGGTGGCCTGGCATTTTGCGAAGACGGGCGAGTTGCCGCACCACGATGTCGCTCATGTCGAGGGCATCGACACCCCTGCGGACATCAACCCCTACAACCTTGCGGACAACCTGCATCCGTTGGCGCGTGAAGACGGAGGCCGGCCATGAGCACGCTTGTCACCCCGCCGAGCCCTGACGCGCCACGCTGGCCGGCACTGATACCGATCGCCATCATTGCGCTACCCGGCGTGATCCGGCTTGCCGGCGTGCCCCTGAACAATGCGTGGATCATTTTCTCGCTGCTGATCGGGTTGATGCTGACAGGCATGCCCGTCTCGATCTCGCTGGGCCTGACGGTGCTCACCTACCTGTTCACGATGACGACGGTGCCCATCGAGTCGGTCGCGCTGAAGCTGTTTACCGGCATCGAGCGGTTCGAGATCATGGCGATCCCGTTCTTCATTCTGGCCGGCAATTTCCTGACGCACGGCGGCGTGGCGCGGCGGATGATCAAGTTTGCCTCCGCGATGGTCGGCCATTGGCACGGAGGGCTTGGTCTGGCCGGCGTGGTAGCCTGCGCCCTTTTCGCGGCCGTGTCCGGCAGCTCTCCGGCCACCGTGGTTGCCATCGGCGCGATCATCCTGCCCGCGATGGTCAAGCAGGGATTCCCGCCACGTTTCGGTGCCGGTGTGATCACCACTTCCGGCGCATTGGGCATCCTGATTCCGCCGTCGATCGTGATGGTGATGTACGCGGTCGCGACCAATACCTCGGTCGGCGCGCTGTTCATCGCGGGCATCATCCCGGGCCTGATCCTGGCCACGATGCTCGGCTTCACGACCTGGTGGCGGGCTCGCAAGTTCAATTACCCGCGCCAGCCTGTGGCGAGCGCCGCCGAACGCCTGCTGTCGTTCCGCGACGCGATCTGGGGCCTGTCCCTGATCGTCATCGTCATCGGCGGCATCTACACGGGCATCTTCACCCCCACTGAAGCGGCCGCGATGAGCGCCGTCTATGCCTTCTTCGTGGCCGTCTTTGTCTACAAGGACATGAATCTCAAGCAGGTCAGGAAGGTCATGCTCGACTCGGCAAACATGTCGGCGATGCTGCTCTACATCATCACCAACGCGGTCATGTTCAGCTACCTGATGACATCCGAGAACATCCCTCAGCAGCTGGCTGCCTGGATGCTGGACAAGAATCTGGGCGTGGTTGCGTACCTGCTGTTCGTGAACATCCTGCTGCTGCTGGCAGGTAATGTGATGGAGCCTTCATCGATCGTGCTGATCATGGCGCCCATCCTGTTTCCCGTGGCCATGAAGCTGGGCATCGACCCGGTGCATTTCGGCATCATGATGACCGTGAACATGGAGGTCGGCATGTGTCACCCGCCGGTGGGGCTGAACCTGTACGTGGCCTCGGGAATTGCCAAGATGGGCATCACCGAACTCACCATCGCGGTCTGGCCGTGGCTGCTGACCATGCTGGTGTTCCTGGTCGCCGTCACCTACTGGCCCGCCATGTCGACCTGGCTGCCCCGGACGCTGGGCATGATGTAGTCGGCAAAGGCTGCGCAGAGAGCGCAGAGAAGACTTCCGGAAGTTCTCCTCCGGTATTCCTCTGCGTTCAAAAGACCGGCGTGGCGCCGATACTTGTGGCAAGCCGCTCGTGGATGCGCCGTGGCCTGCCCGGCCCCGCCGTTGCCGCGAGGGCAGCCAGATCAGATTTGCTGGGTTTACGGCTTGACGAACTTGAGGACGAATTCGTCTTTGGGTTGCGGCGGCTCGGGTGTGTTCTTGTCGCGCGGGTCCGACGGGTTGCGCATGAAGTTGCCCTGGTCCGCCAGCTTGAAGCCCGCGGCTTCAACTTCCTGGCGCAGGAAGGCTTCCTCGATGCGATGCAAGGTTCCCGATTCCGTGATGCCGGTGCCTGGCCGGCCCGAATGATCGGCAATCACATACATGCCGCCGTGCTTGAGCGCGGCGAACACGGCCTTGTTCATCCGGGTGCGGTCGATGCCGAGATGGCCGAGGTCGTGGTAATTGAACATCAGCGTCACCAGGTCAAACCCACCTGCAGCCAATTCCGGTGGAACCGGGTCTTCGAAGTTGCGCACCACGGGAACGATGTTGGCCGCGGCGGGGTTCTTTGCGCGCTGCGCCAGAGCCTGGGCCGAAGTCATCCGCACGGCGGGTGGCGCGGCGACGGGCGCGCCTGGTGTGGAAGCGCCTTCTGGGGCGACTGGCGGTCTTGCGGGAGCGTCAGGAGCGCGCGGCGGCGGGCTCTGGCCGTAAGCGCGCCCAGCGGGACCGACCGCGCGGGCCAGCAACTCGGTCGTATAGCCTCCAGCGGCGCTCAAATCCAGCGCGATCATGCCCGGTCGTACTGCGATGAAGGCCAGCATCTGGTCGGGTTTGCGCCGCAGGTCGTTGGTACGGTCCGCGGCACTGCGATCCGGGCTGGCAAGGATCTGCGCAATCTGCTGCTGGGTCAGCGGTGCCGGTAGCGAAGATTGCGCGGTTCCCGCCATATCCGCACACCCGCTCAGGCAGATCAGCGCGGCCACAAGCAGCGCGAGCGAAAAGCCGACGTCCCGGCCAAACCCGAACGCATTGATCTTCATGGTGAGGGCGCGTTTGCGTGTCTTGCGATGGGCAAGTGTAGCGAATCGACGTGCCGGTCTGCCGCCTGTGGACTTGCCAGCCATCGGGCTCACCTGTAGCCTTCGGGCCCTGACACAAGGGGTAGCCAATGGCCGAGCGCATGCTGAACTTCGACGGTACCGACTACGCGGATGGTCAGTCGTCCGATCCGGATCTGCTGGGCTGGATGCAGGGCGCGCCACCGTCGCCGGACAAGCGCGTGCGTTTCCAGGATGACCGTTTTCTTGACTTCCCGCAGATCCGATGGTCGCTGTCGCATATGCGAGAGCTGTCGCCCACGGTCAACGTCTGGCGCGGCAACGCCATGCTCAGCGCGCTGGGTGCCCCGGGGCCCAGCGACGAAAGCGACATCGACGCGCTGGTGTTCAACGACATGCAGGGTCGGGCGCGCAGCTGGGTCGATTCGCTGCCCGACACCTACACCGACGGCATCCTGGTGCTGCACCGGGGCAAGCGCGTATACGAACGCTACTTCGGCGCGCTGCAGCCTGAGCGGCCACATGCCTGCTTTTCCATCACCAAGTCCTATGCCGCGACGCTGGCCGCCACCCTGGTAGACGAAGGTGTGCTGGACGACGAGCAGCGCGTGCCGTTCTACCTGCCGGAGATGAAGGGGACTGCCTATGAGGACGCGACGCTGCGACACCTGCTGGACATGCAGATCGGGGTCGCCTATTCGGAGTTGTATTCGGACCCGGCCGCGCAGATCTGGGACTATGCCCGCGCCGGTGGCTTGCGTGCGAGGCCTGCGGGCTATGGCGGACCCGACAACTTCTACGACTTTCTGATCGGGCTGCGCAAGGAGGGTGAGCATGGCCAGGCGTTCGCATACAAGACCGTGAACACCGAATTGCTGTGCTGGATCATGAAGCGCGTCACGGGCATTGCACTGGCCGACATGCTGAGCCAGCGCATCTGGTCGCGCATTGGCGCCGAGCAGGACGCCTACGTGACGGTTGACTCGATCGGAGTGGCGATGGGCGGCGGTGGCCTCAGTGCCACCTTGCGCGACATGGCGCGCTTTGGCGAACTGATGCGCTGCGCGGGCGCTTGCCAGGGTGCGCAGGTGATTCCGGAGCGGGTCGTGGCCGACATCCGGCTCGGCAGTGATCCGGCCAAGTTTGCCAAGGCCGGCTACAACCTGCTGCCCGGCTTTTCGTACCGCAACATGTGGTGGGTCACGCATAACGAGCACGGCGCCTTCGAGGGCCGGGGCATCCACGGGCAGCGCTTGTACGTCGCGCCGGGGGCCGAGATGGTGGTGGCCCGGTTCGCCTCGCATCCGATTGCCGCCAGTGCGGCGAATGACCCGATCACCCTTCCGGCATTTCTGGCGTTGGGACGGAAGCTGGCCGGGGCCTGAGCCTTGGCGCGCTCAGTCGTGGCCTTCGGCTCCGCCACCGCCGAAGCGCCCGCCCAGGCCGAGCCTGAGTGCCGCGAAGAACCCGTGCCGCGCGGCCCACCACAACATACCGCCCAGCGATCCGCCGCCGGCCGCGGCCTGCGTCAGCCGGGTGTTGAAGTCCTCGCCGACAGCGGCCTGGACCAGCAGCATCAAGCCAAAGGGGAAGGCAACGAGCAGCGCCAGCCCCACCAGCCACAGCGACCAGCGGGTGACCGTCTGGCCCGCGGCAATGCGATTGTTCTCGCGACTGTCCAGATAGAGCGATAGTGCGACGCAGGCCGTGAAGACGCTGGCAATCGTGAAGGCCAGCTTCGCCGGGTGCGGCTGAAACGGTCCCAGCGCGAGGTAGACAATCAGCAGCACGAATACAAAGTGACAGGCGCTGCGCAGTACCACCATCAGGTACTGCGCCGGTTTGCCGGGGAAGAGGAACACCGCCAACCCGATGGCCAGCAGACCGGCGAATATCGGCGCGGCCCACACTTCCTCGACACTGCCCGACAGGCCGGCACCGACAAAAACCGTGATGACCGAAAAGAAGATCAGGACGGCTGTCAGGTTTCCGATGGACTTGGCGTATCCCAGCCAGCGCGGCAGCATGGCACTGGCGCGGCCGTTGAGGCCCCACAACAACGGCAATACCAATGCCGTGCCTGCAACAGCCAGCGCGGCGGGCCTGGATGCCCACAGCAGCCAGGCCGCGCTGCCTAGAAACGCTGCGAACAGAGGGGCACTGACCAGCCCTCCCCAGCGTCCGAGGAAGAGGGGGAACAGCGCCAGCGGCGAAAAGATCGCCAGGACAAAAGGCAGCTTCCACTCAGGATGACGATCAAGGATGTTTTCTGCGCTTTTGCTGGAGGTCTGCCCGGCTGGAAGCGCGGATTCAACCTGGTCCAACAGGTGATTCAAGCCCTGCGCGAGCTGCTTGTTCTTCATGGCCGGCAGTAGCTCGTCGATCCACTGGGCGGCACGGACATCGGGTATGGCGCCCTCCAGG
>JANYAN010000029.1 GCA_025361305.1 Burkholderiales bacterium | reverse complement strand
GCGCCCGGCGCGACGAGGAGAAGGCCCGCGCCAAGGAGCGGATCTTCTCGCACCGCGACAGCTTCGGCCAGTGGCAACCCAAGGCCCAGCGGCCCGAGCTCTGGACGCTGTTCAACACCCGGCTGGCGCCGGGCGAGCACTTTCGTGTGTTCCCCATATCCAACTGGACCGAGCTGGACGTCTGGCAATACATCGAGCGCGAAAACATCGCGCTGCCGTCCATCTACTACGCGCACCGCCGCCAAGTGGTCGAGCGCAAGGGGCTGCTGGTGCCGGTCACCGAGCTGACACCGCCCAGGGACGGAGAGGAAGTCGTCACGCGCACCGTGCGCTTCCGCACCGTGGGCGACATCACCTGCACCTGCCCGGTGGAAAGCCCGGCAGCGGATGCCGCGCAAGTGGTGATCGAGACGCTGAGCGTGGACGTGAGCGAACGCGGCGCCACCCGCATGGACGACAAGACATCCGACGCGTCGATGGAAAAGCGCAAGAAGGACGGGTACTTCTGATGAAGACGCACGACCATGTTTCTGCACTCAGGTTCATCACCTGCGGCAGCGTGGACGATGGCAAGAGCACGCTGATCGGCCGGCTTCTGGTCGACAGCAAAGCTGTGCTGCAGGACCAGCTCGCCGGCGTGCAGCGCAGCGGCGAGACCGACCTGGCGCTGTTGACCGACGGACTGTCGGCCGAGCGTGAACAGGGCATCACGATCGATGTCGCCTACCGCTACTTCGCCACGCCCGGGCGCAAGTTCATCATCGGGGACGCCCCCGGCCACGAGCAATACACGCGCAACATGGTGACGGCTGCCTCCAGTGCGGATGCAGCCGTCGTGCTGGTCGACGCCACCAAGCTCGACTGGACCGGCCCCAGGCTTGAGTTGCTGCGCCAGACCCGCCGGCACAGCCTGCTGGTCAACCTGCTGCGGGTGCCGTCCATCGTTTTTGCGGTGAACAAGCTCGATGCGGTTCAAGACCCGGCGCTGGCGTTCGCCAACATCAGCCACGCATTGACCGCGTTCACCCGGGCCGCCGGGATCCCGGTTCGCGCCGTCGTGCCGATCTCCGCCCTGAAGGGCCACAACGTGGTGGAGGCCCAACCCGGCTGGTGCGGCTACCTCGGCCCTTCCCTGCTTCAATTGCTGGAGCAGCTGGACGTCACGGACGCCGAGACGGACGAGGCATTCTCATTCCCGGTTCAATGGGTCGAGAAATTCTCCTCCTCGGCCGACACCCAGCGTGGCCGCCGAATCTTTTGGGGCCGTGTAGCCACGGGCGCAGTCAAGCCCGGCCAGACCGTCACCGTGTTGCCCAGCGGCCAGACCGCGACAGTGGCACAGGTGCTGGACCATGTGCGCCACCCGATCGAGGTGTCCGCTGGCCACAGCGCTGGCATCGTGCTGGACCACGAGGTCGATGTGTCGCGCGGCGATTGGCTGCTGGCCCAAGGCACTTTCGAGCCCAGCCGCGAGATTTCCGCCACGATCGCCTGGATGGACGACGAGCCGCTGGTTGCGGGCCGCGTTTACTGGGCGCTGCACGGCCACCGCTGGGTGAAGGCGCGGGTCAGCCGCATCGTGCACAAGCTGGACATCAACACGCTGGCCGAGGAGGATGCTGACCACCTGGAGCCCAACTCCATAGGCCACGTCGAACTGGCGCTCCAGGAGCCATTGGCTACGCTGCCCTATGCCCGTTCGCGCATTCTCGGCTCGCTGGTGCTGGTGGATACGGCCAGCCACAAAACTTCCGGTGCGGTGCTGGTTCGCCAAGCCAGCTAAAATCGAGGGTTTTTACCGCTCAGCACTAAAAAAATGACCCACGTCGTCACCGAATCGTGCATCCGCTGCAAGTACACCGATTGCGTGGACGTCTGCCCCGTGGACTGCTTCCGCGAGGGCCCGAACATGCTGGTGATCGACCCGGACGAGTGCATCGACTGCGCGGTGTGCATCCCGGAATGCCCCGTCAATGCGATCTACGCCGAGGAAGACGTGCCGTCCGATCAGCTGGCCTTCATCAAGATCAACGTCGATCTGGCCCGGGCTCCCGGCTGGAAAAGCATTACCAAGCGAAAGGCTGCTCCGGACGACGCCGACGAATGGAAGGAAAAGCCGGGCAAGATCGCCCAGCTGATCCGTTGAAGTGACATGGAACCACACCTGAATCAAGAAGTGATCAAGACCGCAGCCGCCCACGACGGCCCGATCGAAACCGATGCGGTCATCGTCGGTGCCGGCCCCGTTGGCCTGTTTCAGGTTTTCGAGCTGGGCCTGCTGGAGATCAAGGCGCACGTGATCGATTCGCTTGCCTACCCCGGCGGCCAATGCGTAGAACTGTACCCCGACAAGCCGATCTACGACATCCCGGCTGTTCCGGTCTGCACCGGCCAGGAACTGACCGACAGCCTGCTCAAGCAGATCGAACCGTTCGGCGCGATCTTCCATTTCGGGCAGGAAGTGACCGCGGTGAAGAAGCAGCCGGACGGCCGCTTTTTCGTCGAGACGTCGCGCGGCACCACCTTCCTGACCAAGACCATCTTCATCGCGGCCGGCGTTGGCGCTTTCCAGCCGCGCACGCTGAAGGTGGATGGGCTGGACAAGTTCGAGGGCACGCACCTTCACTATCGCGTCAAGAACCCCGCCGATTTTGCCGGCAAGAACCTGGTGATCGTCGGCGGCGGCGATTCCGCCCTGGACTGGGCGCTTAATTTCGTGCAGGAGGGCCTGCACAAGGCCGAAAGCGTCATCCTGATCCATCGGCGCGACGGCTTCAAGGCAGCGCCCGCGTCGGTGGCCAAGATGAGGGCGCTGTGCGAGGCCTACGAGATGCAATTCATCGTCGGCCAGGTGACCGGGTGTGAAGAGAAGGCCGGCAAACTCGCAGGCATCAAGGTAACTGGCGCCGATGGCGTGACACGCGTCGTGCCGCTGGACATGCTGCTGGTCTTCTTCGGCTTGTCGCCCAAGCTGGGCCCGATCGCCCAGTGGGGGCTCGATATCGAGCGCAAGCAACTGATGGTGGACACCGAAAAGTTCTCCACCAATACGCCGGGCATTTTTGCGGTGGGCGATATCAACACCTATCCGGGCAAGAAGAAGCTGATCCTGTCGGGGTTTCACGAGTGCGCGCTGGCGGCCTTCGCTGCCGCGCCCTTCATCTTCCCGGACAAGAAAATCCATTTGCAATACACCACCACCAGCCCGAAGCTGCACAAGGTGCTGGGCGTGGAAACGCCTGTGTTCGATTAAACTGTGTCCCGGCGCCCGCAAGGCGCCATTCGCTAGGGGTGTTGCCGTCCAACCGGGCGGCGACTGAGAAAGTCCCTTTGAACCTGATTGAGGTAATCCTCGCGCAGGGAAGCAAGCTCACCGGCGCCGCCCGCCTTTCTCTCGCGAGGCACACCGCGTCACAGCAAGCCGACCTGCCATTCCGTTGAAAGAACGTCATGGCAAATCCATCACCGAAATCGCTCCGCGCGCGGCCCCGGCAACCGCTCGCCCGCATTCCGCGGGCCATTACCGCCCTGTTGGTTTTCGCTGCCACAAGCGCCCAAGCCCAGCAGACGACGCTTCCTGCGGTCGTCATCAGCGGCCAGGGCAGCGCCACTCCTGACGTCACTGGCCTCGGCGACTTGCCGTGGAAGGACCTGCCGGTCTCCGCCACCGTGATCGGCCGACGGCAGATAGAAAGCAGCGGTGCACGTCGCCTGGCCGACCTGACGCAATTCGATTCGTCGGTCTCGGATGCCTACAACGCGCCCGGCTACTGGGATTTCCTGTCGATTCGCGGCTTCACGCTCGACAACAAGTTCAACTATCGCCGCGAAGGCCTGCCGATCAGCGCGGAAACATCCATCCCGCTGGACAACAAGGAACGCGTCGAAATTCTCAAAGGCACCAGCGGCCTGCAGGCGGGCGTCAGCGCGCCGGGAGGACTCGTCAACTACGTTGTCAAGCGCCCGACCGAGCAGGATCTGCGGGAAGTGCGCATGGAGGTCACGAGCCGCGCAAGCGTCCTGGGTGCGGTCGATCTGGGTGGCCGCTTCGGCGCGGACAACCGCTTCGGCTATCGAATCAACGTTGCGCACGAATCGTTGCGCCCGCTGGTTCGCGACCTGGACGGAGAACGCAACCTCGCAGCGTTTGCGGGAGACTGGCGCATCAGCCGCGACTCCGTGCTCGAGGCTGAGGTCGAGTGGAGCCACAAGTCGCAAGCGAGCCAGACCGGCTTCAGCCTTCTGGGCAGCGTGCTGCCCGCGCCCGTCGATCCACGGCTGAACCTCAACAATCAATCGTGGGTCAAACCCACTGTCTTCGATGCAACGACAGGAACGCTACGGTTCACCCAGGCGCTGGGCCCCGACTGGAAATGGACGGCGCAATTGGGTACGCAGAGGTTGCGCACCAACGACTACACCGCGTTCCCTTTCGGCTGCGGCGCCGAAGGCAACTACGACCGTTTCTGCTCCGACGGCACGTTTGACTACTACGACTACCGCAGTGAGGGCGAGACGCGCCAGCAAGGCGCGGCCGCGCTCAACCTCAGGGGCAAGCTGGTGACGAGCGGCGTTACGCACGATTTGTCCGTCGGCTTGTTGTCCAGCAAAGTGCGCGACCGGCTGCCCCCCGAGGCGTTCAACTTTGTCGGGACAGGCAACGTGAATGGGACGGCCATCGTTCCTGAAGATCCAACCACGTTCCCGGTCGACCTGGATCGGGACCAACGCACACTTGAGTTGTCCGTCAACGACGCCATCCACTGGAATCAACGTCTGACGACTTGGCTTGGCTTTCGGCACACGAAGCTCGATCGCGGATACACGCAATCGCTGACTACGCCATGGGCGGCCATCGGCTACCAGGTTTCGCCCACCGTCGCCGCATATGCCAGCTATGGCCAAGGCGTCGAGTCGCAGCAGGTGCCCAACAACCCAGCCATCTACGCGAACCCGGGCGACGTGCTGCCGGCGCTCAAGTCCAGGCAATGGGAAGCCGGCGTCAAGGGCGACGGGGAAGCGTTGGCCTGGCAACTGGCGTGGTTCGACATCAGGCGCCCGATGAGCAATATCGACTTTTGCGACCGCACCTTTGCCGCATGCGTTGGCCAATACGATGGCAGCGCCGTGCATCGCGGGCTGGAAGCCAACGCGCAATGGACGGCTGGCGCGCTGCGGCTTGGAGGCGGTGCAACGTTGCTGCATGCGCGCCGCGAGGGCAGCGTTCTGGAGCCCGCCGACAACGGTCAGCGTCCGCCGAACGTGCCCAACGCGATTCTGCGAGCCAATGCGGGCTGGAAGTTCAACGCGGTGCCGGGCCTTGAATTGCGCGCGCAGATGTCGCATGAAGGCACTCGCGCGGTGCTCGCCGACGGCTCCGCCGTGCTGCCCGCGTGGACACGCATGGATGCATCGTTACGCTATGAGCAAAAGGTCGGAGGCGCCAACGTCGCCTGGACACTCGGCGTGGACAACCTCACGGACAAGCGCTACTGGAAGGAATCGCCCTACCAGTTCGGCCATGTCTACCTGTATCCCGGGGCCGCGCGCACGTTCCGCCTCGCCATGACAGTGGCACTCTGAAAGGGCCAAAAAAAGCACGCTATAATTGAGGGCTTATTCCTCGATAGCTCAGTTGGTAGA
>JANYAN010000027.1 GCA_025361305.1 Burkholderiales bacterium | reverse complement strand
CAGCGGCGGCACGGGCCCGGCTCCCACTGTATGGAATTTGAGCCCGCAATCTGCTTTAAACCTGCGGTGTATCAAATGACCCGACTCGTCGTTGGGTTACTGTCGCGCACAGAACAGCCAGAGGGGTTTGTTCACTAGGCGAAGCGGCGCTTCCTGTCAGCTCTAAGTCAGCAAGTACTTACAACCGTTTCAACCAAGAGGAGAGACTTCCATGCAGATTGGCGTTCCCGCCGAAACCACGGCGGGTGAAACCCGTGTTGCCGTCATACCCGAGACGGCCAAGAAATCGTTGCTTATCGGAGTTCCGAAGGAAACGGCGGCAGGCGAGAAGCGCGTCGCGACCGTACCCGATGTGGTGGAAAAGCTCGTTAAGCTGGGGTTCTCGGTGGCCGTGGAAAGCGGCGCGGGCGACGCCGCGAACTGCGGCGACGACACCTATCGCGCCGCCGGCGCCGGGATCGCGGCAACGGCTGCCGAACTCTGGGCAAAGTCGGACATCGTCTTCAAGGTACGCGCTCCGTCCGCTGAAGAAGTCGGCCTGATGCACGAGGGCCAGACCCTGATCAGCTTCATCTGGCCGGCGCAGAACCCCCAACTGATGCAGCAGCTCGCGGCGCGCAAGGTCACCGTGCTGGCCATCGACGTGCTGCCGCGGACGCTCTCCCGCGCCCAGAAGATGGACGCTTTGACCTCCCAGGCCGGCGTCGCCGGCTACCGCGCCGTCGTCGAGGCGGCCAACGCCTTTGGCCGCTTCTTCAACGGCCAGATCACGGCTGCGGGCAAGGTTGCGCCCGCCAAGGTCTTCATTGCAGGTGCCGGCGTCGCCGGCCTGGCAGCGATCGGCACTGCTGCCAGCCTGGGCGCCATCGTGCGTGCCAACGACACCCGTGCCGAAGTGGCCGACCAGGTCGTGTCCCTGGGCGGTGAATTCGTCAAGGTCGATTACGAAGAAGAAGGGTCTGGCGGCGGCGGTTACGCCAAGGTGATGAGCGAGGGATTCCAGCAGGCCCAGCGCGAGATGTATGCCAAGCAGGCCCGGGAGGTGGACATCATCATCACCACGGCCCTGATTCCCGGCAAGCCAGCGCCCCGGCTGATTACCGCCGAGATGGTGCGGAGCATGAAGCCAGGCAGCGTGATCGTCGACATGGCGGCCGAGCAGGGCGGCAACTGCGAGCTGACGGAACCCGGCCAGGCCGTGGTCAGGCACGGTGTCACGATCGTCGGCTACACCGACCTGGTCAGCCGCCTGGCCAAGCAGTCGAGCACGCTCTATGCGACGAACCTGTTCCGCCTGTCCGAGGAGTTGTGCAAGACCAAGGACGGCGTGATCGACGTCAATATGCAAGACGATGCCATCCGCGGCCTGACCGTCACCAAGGGCGGCGAGATCACCTGGCCGGCCCCGGCGCCCAAATCTCCTGCGGCACCCGCCGCCAAGCCGGCCGCCGCAGTGGCCGCGCCCGCCGCCAAGAAGGGGCATGGCCATGGCGCCGCCAGCGAACCGATGGCGGGCAACAAGCTGGCCATCATGTTCGGCGTCGCCGCTGCGTTGTTCTGGTTCGTCGGCGCCAACGCGCCGACGGCCTTCCTCGCCCATTTCACGGTCTTCGTGCTGGCCTGCTTCGTTGGCTACATGGTGGTCTGGAACGTGACGCCGGCACTGCACACTCCGCTGATGAGCGTGACCAACGCCATCTCCAGCATCATCGCCATCGGCGCCCTGGTGCAGATCGCGCCGCCGCTGGCCGGCGGGTTGCCACCCGATCAGTGGATACGCTGGCTGGCCGTTGGCGGCATCGCGCTCACGGCCGTGAACATGTTCGGCGGCTTCGCCGTGACCCAGCGCATGCTGGCCATGTTCCGAAAGTAGGAAGCACATGATGTCTGCAAATCTGTCGACCGCCTCCTACATCGGGGCAATCATCCTTTTCATCCTCAGCCTGGGTGGGCTATCCAATCCCGAGACCTCGCGGCGCGGCAACCTCTACGGAATGATCGGCATGGCCATGGCCGTGCTGGCCACGGTGTTTGGTCCGCGCGTGACGGCGGCCGGCCTGCCCTGGATCGTCGCAGCCATGGTGGCCGGCGGCGCCGTCGGCCTGTACGCGGCGAAGGTCGTCAAGATGACGCAGATGCCCGAACTGGTGGCGCTGATGCACAGCCTGGTCGGCCTCGCGGCGTGCCTGGTCGGCTTCGCCAGTTACATCGACACCTCGCATCCGCTGGAGGGCGCCGAGAAGACCATCCACGAGCTTGAGATTTACATCGGCATCCTGATCGGCGCGGTGACCTTCTCCGGGTCGCTGATCGCTTTCGGCAAGCTCAATGGCAAGATCGGCGGCTCACCGCTGCTGCTCCCGGCACGCCACTGGCTCAATCTGGCCGGGTTGCTGGTGGTGATCTGGTGCGGCCGCGAGTTCATCAACGCGACCAGCATCGAGGCGGGCATGACGCCGCTGATCGTCATGACGATGATCGCTCTCCTGTTCGGGATCCACATGGTGATGGCGATCGGCGGCGCTGATATGCCGGTGGTGGTCTCGATGCTCAACAGCTACTCGGGCTGGGCCGCTGCGGCGACCGGCTTCATGCTCTCGAACGACCTCCTGATCGTGGTCGGGGCCCTGGTCGGTTCCTCCGGT
>JANYAN010000461.1 GCA_025361305.1 Burkholderiales bacterium | reverse complement strand
ATCGAATTGTTCGAGGGTTCCCTGGCCGAGAACATCGCCCGTTTCGGTGAGATCGATCCGGCCAAGGTGATTGATGCGGCCACTCGCACCGGCATCCACGAAATGATCCTGCGCTTTCCCAAGGGCTACGACACGCCGATGGGCGAAGCCGGCAGCCTGTTCTCGGGCGGCCAGCGCCAACGTGTGGGGCTGGCGCGGGCGATCTATGGCAACCCGGAGGTGGTGGTGCTGGACGAGCCGAATGCCAATCTCGACGATGCGGGGCTGGCGGCCCTGGTCAAGACCTTGCTGGACCTGCGCAGCCAGGGCAAGACTGTGTTCATGGTTGTGCACCAGCTCAACTTGCTGTCCGTCGCTGACTGCGTTTTGGTGATGAATGAGGGCGTCGTTGCCCAGTTCGGGCCGCGTGCCCAGACAAGGATTGAATCATGAGCAAACTTCTCAAACCGACGTTGCCAGGCAAGGACCGCGCGAGCGGTACCGACGTGACCGACGTTGACGACATTTCGGCGCAGACCGATACCGGCAGACCGATCCGGCTCGGATTCTGGGTGCTGGTGGTTGGCTTTGGCGGCTTCCTGGTGTGGGCGGGTCTGGCGCCGCTGGACGAAGGCGTCTCGGCGCCGGCGACGGTGTCGATCGAAACCCGACGCAAGACCATCCAGCATCTCAGCGGCGGCGTGGTCAATCGCGTGCTGGTCAAGGAAGGACAGGCGGTAAAGGCAGGTGATGTCCTGGTCGAGCTCGATGACGGTGTGGCAAAGGCCAACTACGAGTCGATCCGCCAGAGCTACATGGGCCAGAGGGCGGCGGAAAGCCGGTTGCTGGCGGAGCAATTCGAAAAGCCGGCGATCGAGTTCCACCCTGACCTGGTCGCCGCCGCAGGCGATCCGCTGGTTGCCCAGCACATGGCGACCCAGACCCAGTTGTTCCGGGCGCGGCGAGGCGCTCTGGAGGCGGAGCTGTCGGCCAGCAACGAGGCGATCAAGGGGCTGGAAGCGCAGGCCGCCGGTCTCGCGGCCATGCTCGAGAGCAAGCGAGCCCAGGCCGGCTTTCAGGCCGAGCAGCTCAGAAGCGTCGCCGAGCTCGCGCGTGAAGGCTACGCGCCACGTAATCAGGCGCTGCAGCTTGAGCAGGCGCAGGCCGAACTGCGTTCGAGCCTGGCCGACCTGCAGGCGAACATCCTGCGCTCCCGGCAGTCGATTGCCGAAACGAGGATGCGCATGGCCCTGCGCAAGCAGGAATACCACAAAGAGGAAGGAGCTCAGCTCGCGGACGTGCGGCGCGAAGTGCAGGCAGGCCAGGAAAAGCTCAAGGCCATTACCGAGGATCTGGGGCGCATGCAGATCAGGTCGCCGGTCGACGGCCAGGTTGTTGGCCTGACGCTTGGCTCCAGCGGAGGCGTTGTCACCCCGGGCCAAAAGCTTATGGACGTCGTTCCAAAGGGTGAGGCGATGCTGGTCGATGCCAAGATCCCGACCCACGTAATTGACCGGGTGTCGGCGGGTGACGAGGCCGAGGTCCGCTTCTCTGGATTCGCCAATTCTCCGCAATTGGTGCTCGAGGGCAAGGTCTTGTCGGTGTCGGGCGACGCAGTGACCGAGAACGCGGGGTTCCAGACAATGAGCTACTACCTGGCCCGTGTCGAGGTCACGCCCGATGGTTTCAAGAAACTGGGCCATCGGGTAATGCAGCCCGGCATGCCGGCCGAAGTGCTGATCAAGACGGGTGAGCGGTCCCTGCTGACCTATCTGCTGCACCCGCTGACCAAGCGGGTGGCCTCAGCCATGAAAGAGGAATGACGCCATGCTGAAGATGACCACACTTGTCCTGGCTGTTGGCCTGGCGCTGCCGGCTTTCGCAGCGGCGGACTTGCAGTCCGCGCTGATTGGCGCCGAGGCAACCGATGCCACCCTGGCCTCGGCCAGGGCCAATCGGGACGCAGGGGCGGAGAACGTCGATATTGCTCGCGGAAAGCTGTTGCCACAGCTGAGTTTCCAGGCGACCTCGCAGTATCTTCAGCAGACGACTGTATCGTCGTTCGGCCCCTCTGACTTTAACGGCCCGTCCCGGAGCAGGCAGTTGAATCTGCGGCAGGCGGTGTTCCGGCCTCGCGACTGGGCTGGCCTGACAATAGGGCAGCTGCAGGCCGACTACGGTGAATACAAGCTTGCGTCCGCCCGGGCTGATCTCTGGAGCCGCACCGTGGGTGCGTGGATCGATGTGCTCGCGGCAAAAGCGCTGCGCGACACCAACGCGGCGGCGGTTGCATCGGCACAAGCGGCGGCCGAGCAGGAGAGGAAGCGTTATGCCGGCGGTGACGGCACGCGTGACGCAGCAGCCGAGGCTGCATCGCAGCTGTTGCAGGCCAAAGCGCAGCTGCTCGATGCCGACTTGTCGCTTGGTGCCAAGCGTCAGGCCTTCAAGGTGCTGACTCGGCTGGACGGCAGTGAGTTGGACAATGCGCGACTGCCGGATATATCCAGACTGACAGTATTTCCTGCAACGGAGGAAGATGCCCTGGCGCGCGCGGTTGACACCAACCCCGACCTGATGGCAGCGCGTGCGGCCGAAATGATCAACGAACGACGCATCGCGCAAGCCAAGGCCGATCACATGCCCACGCTGGATGTGGTTGGCTCAATGACCAAGGCCGAAAACGACAGCACCAACACCCTGGGTACGAGTTACTCCAACCACCAGGTCGGATTTCAGCTGTCGGTGCCGCTCTTCTCTGGCGGTAGCCTGGACGCGGCGCAACGTCAGGCAGCGGCAACTTATGTCGCATCGACCGCGGACCGCGAGGCCGTGGAGCAACGGCTGCGGACACAGCTCGACGCAGACTGGAACACGGTCGCTGGCCTGAGGGAACGGATCAAGGCCTCTCACGAGATGGTGGCTGCAGCCCGGGAGCAACGCCGAGGCGCAGATCTAGGCCTGAAAGCCGGTACCAAGACTTGGGGCGACGTCAGTGCCGCCGACCAGCTCATTGCCAGGCGCGAGAGTGATCTGTTAAACATGATCGCGAGCATGATCAAGTTTCAGGCCCGCATTCTTTCACTGCTTCCTGTTACCGATCCGGCCTGGGACGCTTGGACGCGTGAGCTGACAGCACTTTCGCAGCCGTAGGCCTGGCCGCGCATTACGGCACAATTTGCTCCTACCCAACGCTGCGCCAGCCATGACCGACACCCTCTCCATCACTCCGCGCGACAAGGCCGAGATCCTGG
>JANYAN010000425.1 GCA_025361305.1 Burkholderiales bacterium | reverse complement strand
CGCGCGCGGCGACCTTGCCGTCGAAGTGGGCAACGCCGCCGTGCCGGCGCTGCAGAAACGCATGATTCGCATGGCGCGCCAGCATGACAAGGTGGTCATCACGGCAACGCAGATGATGGAGTCGATGATCACCAACCCGGTGCCCACCCGCGCCGAAGTCAGCGATGTGGCCAATGCCGTGCTGGACGGCACCGATGCCGTGATGCTCTCGGCTGAAACCGCAGCCGGCCGCTATCCGCTGGAGACCATCATCGAGATGGCCAACATCTGCTCGGAGGCGGAGAAGGCCGAAGATGTGAAGCTCGACGCCGACTTCACCGGAATGGCTTTCTCGCGAATCGACCAGTCGATCGCCATGGGGGCGTTGTTCACCGCGCACCACCTGGGGTGCAAGGCGATCGTCGCCCTGACCGATTCGGGTTCAACCCCGTTGTGGATGAGCCGGCACCGGATCCACATCCCGATCTACGCGCTGACGCCCAAACTGGCGACCCAGCGCAAGATGGCGTTGTATCGGAATGTGCGACCGCTGCTGATGGACCAGAGTGCCGAGCGCGACATGGCCCTGGGCGAGGCCGAAGCCCATCTCAAGCGCCGCGGCATCGTCTCCAGTGGCGACATCTACGCCATCACGTGCGGCGAACCCATGGGTGCGCCAGGGGGAACCAATATGCTCAAGATCGTCCGCGTCAGCTGACGTGCATCAACAGGAAGCGTCCGCGCCGGGCGGGGCCTGCGGGTAAAATTGGCGGCAGTCATCACGCTGCCGCCGCCTTGGGCTCCGCCTGGGCCGGCCCTACCACCGGACCAAGACCATGCCTCTCGTTTCCATGCGCCAGTTGCTGGACCATGCCGCCGAAAACGGCTATGGCATCCCTGCCTTCAACGTCAACAATCTCGAACAAGTCCAGGCCGTGATGGAGGCAGCCAGGGAAACCGGCGCGCCGGTGATCCTGCAGGCCAGTGCCGGGGCGCGCAAGTACGCGGGCGAATCCTTCATCAAGCACCTGATCCAGGCGGCCGTCGAGGCCTATCCCGATATTCCTCTTGTCATGCACCAGGACCATGGCCAGAGCCCCGCGGTCTGCCAGGGCGCGATCGACCTGGGCTTTTCGTCCGTGATGATGGACGGTTCACTGGAGGCCGATGGCAAGTCCATCGCCAGCTATGACTACAACGTCGGCGTGACGCGAAATGTGGTCGATATGGCGCACAAAGTCGGCGTCACGGTCGAAGGCGAGCTGGGCTGCCTGGGCAGCCTGGAAACCATGAAGGGCGACAAGGAAGACGGGCATGGCACTGAAGCGACGATGACGCGCGAGCAGTTGCTGACCGACCCTGAGCAGGCCGCCGATTTCGTCAAGCGCACGCAGCTGGACGCCTTGGCCATTGCAATCGGCACCAGCCATGGTGCGTACAAGTTCAGCCGCAAGCCCACCGGCGACATCCTGGCCATCGACCGCATCAAGGAAATCAACCGTCGCATTCCCAACACCCATCTGGTGATGCACGGCAGTTCCAGCGTGCCCCAGGAGTTGCTGGCCATCATCCGCCAGTACGGGGGCAACATGAAAGAAACCTACGGCGTGCCGGTGGAAGAAATCCAGCACGCCATCAAGTTCGGTGTGCGCAAGATCAATATCGACACGGATATCCGGCTGGCCATGACCGGCGCGGTGCGAAAGTTTCTGGCGGAGAACCCCGAAAAGTTCGACGCCCGCGAATGGCTCAAGCCGGCGCGTGAGGCGGCCAAGGCGATCTGCAAGCAGCGCTACATCGAGTTCGGCTGCGAAGGCCAGGCCGGCAAGATCAAGGGCCAGAGCCTGCAAGTCGTCGCGGCCAAGTACGCGCACGGTGAGCTGGCGCAGGTCGTCAACTGAGCGCGTTGCGATAATCGAGGGCCCGTTACTCCAGACGGGCCTTTTTGCTTTTTTGATCATCCCATGACCCCTGCCTTGCACACATCGGCCCTGACCTCCCTGCCGCTGCTGGCGCGCGGCAAAGTGCGCGACAACTACGCGGTGGGCAAAGACCGCATCCTGATGATCGCCAGCGACCGTCTGTCGGCCTTCGATGTGATCATGGGCGAACCGATTCCGGGCAAAGGGGAGATCCTCACCCGCATGGCGCTGTTCTGGTTCGACCGGCTGGGTCATCTCTGCCCGAACCACCTGACGGGCGATACCCCGGAAAGCGCCGTCACGCCGGCAGAAGTGCCCCAGGTGCAGGGTCGCGCCATGCTGGTCAGGCGGCTCAAGCCCCTTCCGGTGGAGGCCGTGGTGCGCGGCTACCTGGCGGGCAGCGGCTGGAAGGAGTACCAGGAGATCCAGTCGGTGTGCGGTGTGGCGCTGCCACCCGGCCTGAAGAACGCATCGCGCTTGCCGGTGCCCATCTTCACCCCCGCGGCCAAGGCGGCCATGGGCGAGCACGACGAAAACATCAGTTTCGATCAGGTTATGGCGATGATCGGCCCCGATCTGGCCGCAAGAATCCGCGATATCAGCATTGCCCTGTATCAGACCGCGGCCGCCATTGCGTTGACCAAGGGCCTGATCATCGCGGACACCAAGTTCGAATTTGGCCTGGACCCGGCCGGCACGCTGGTGTTGATGGATGAGGTGCTCACGCCCGACTCCTCGCGTTACTGGCCTGTCGAAGGCTACGCGCAGGCTTTTGCGCAGGGCAGCAACCCGCCCAGCTACGACAAGCAGTTCGTGCGCGACTGGCTCGAGCAGGTGCGGATCAACGGCAAGCCCTGGGACAAGACGCCGCCGGCACCACGGCTGCCGCAGGACGTGATCGACCGCACGGCCGAGAAATACCGCGAGGCGCTGCAGCGCCTGACCGGCTAAGGCCTAGCTCAGGACAACGCTGGAAAGGCGCCGGCGGTAGGTTGCCACCGTCGGGTCATCCGGTGGTATCTGGCCCTCGGCCACCTTGGGCTTGGGCGGTTCGATCACGTCGAGGATCGCAACATACGTCTTGCGAGCCAACTCTTCGTTCCAGGCCTTGTCACGCATCAGGATTTCCAGCAGTTCGTCCATCGCTGCCGTCCATTGCTGTCCTGCCATCAGCAATCTGGCACGGTCGAAACGGGCCTCGAAGTCGCGCCTGTTGAGCGCAATGCGGGCGTCCAGCGCGGCGGGCTGGCGCGGCGGCTGGCCCGGAGGCACCGCGAAATCGATGGCGTCCATCAGTCGCTGCAGCGAGTCGAAGCGGCGCACCAGCGCGGTCTTGGCAATGACCGGCGCGAATGCGACCTTCGCGTCGTCAATCCGCCCGGCCAGCAGCAGTGTCTTGACATAGTCGAAGCGAGCGTCGTCGTTGGCTGGATCGGCCGCCACGGCGTGCTGCAGCTTTTCAAGCCGGGCCTGCGGGTCGAGGCTATCCGTGTCGTCCAGCGGCGGTTCCTCGGGCGTCTCGTCGGGGGCCGGTGGCAGGTGCTTATCGAGAAACTCCCGCAGCTTGCCCTCGGGCAAGGCGCCCATGAAGCCGTCCACCGGCTGGCCGTTCATCAGCAGGACGCAGGTAGGAATGCTGCGTACGCCAAAAGCCGCAGCCAGTTGCTGCTCCTGGTCGGAGTCGATCTTCACGAGCTTGAAACGGCCCGCATAGTCGGCCTCGAGCTTCTCCAGCAGCGGCCCGATCACCTTGCAGGGCCCGCACCAGGGCGCCCAGAAGTCCACCAGCACGGGCAGCTGGGCCGAGGCATTAATGACCTCGGCTTCAAAGTTTTCGAGGGTGACGTCGATCATTCAGGATAACTCGGGTTGAAACCGTAAAATTCAAACATGACTCAAGTACAGATTGGCGTCGTGATGGGGTCCGGCAGCGACTGGGAGACCCTGCAGCACGCTGTGGCGATTCTCCAGGAATTCGGCATCAGCCACGAGGCACGGGTCGTTTCGGCCCATCGGATGCCGGACGACATGTTTGCCTACGCGCAAGGCGCTGCTGGACGAGGGCTGAAGGCGATTATCGCCGGCGCCGGTGGGGCGGCCCACCTGCCCGGCATGCTGGCAGCCAAGACCACGGTGCCCGTGCTGGGCGTGCCCGTGCCCAGCCGGCACCTGCACGGAGTTGATTCGCTGCACAGCATTGTGCAGATGCCCAGGGGTATCCCGGTGGCCACGTTCGCGATCGGCGAGGCCGGGGCGGCCAATGCGGCGCTCTTCGCCGTCGCCATGCTGGCCAACGAAGATGCCGCGCTGCGGCTGAAGCTGGATGCGTTCCGAAGTCGGCAGACCGAGGCCGCACGCGCCATGCAACTGCCTCCACCGGCCGCATGACGCCGATCCTGCCGGGCGCCACGCTGGGCGTGCTGGGCGGCGGCCAGCTCGGCCGGATGTTCGTTCACGCTGCCCAGCGCATGGGCTACTTCACCGCCGTGCTTGACCCCGATCCGGCAAGCCCCGCTGGAAGCGTGAGCCATCACCACATCCAGACCGACTACCTCGATCCCGAGGGCCTGGCCCGCCTGGCGCGGGCAAGTGCTGCAATCACCACCGAGTTCGAGAACGTTCCGGCGATGGCCCTGGCCACGCTGGCGGCGCAGCGACCGGTAGCGCCGGGCGAGCAGGCCGTTGCCATCGCCCAGGACCGCGCGCGCGAAAAAGCCCACTTCACGAAATGCGGCGTCGCCTGCGCGCCGTACGCGGTGATCGAGAGTGAGGCCGATCTTGGCGGCGTTGCCGCAAGCCTGCTGCCGGGCATCCTGAAGACGTCCCGGCTGGGTTACGACGGCAAGGGCCAGGTCCGCGTAACGACACGCGATGGACTGGCCCGGGCCTGGAACGACCTGCGGCGAGTGGCCTGCGTGCTCGAAAAGATGCTGCCCTTGGCTGCCGAGTGCTCGGTCATCGTGGCGCGGGGCCGCGATGGGCAGCTGGTGCAGCTTCCGCTGCAGCTGAACCTGCATCGCGATGGCATCCTGGCGGTCACCAAGGTCTTTCCCGGCAACGTGGCCGAGCCGCTGGCGCGGGAGGCTGCGGCGGCGGCCAGCTCGATCGCCCACGGGCTGGAATACGTCGGCGTGCTGTGCGTCGAATTCTTCATGCTTGCGGATGGCTCGCTCGTGGTCAACGAAATTGCGCCGAGACCGCACAACAGCGGGCACTACAGCATGGATGCGTGCGACCTGTCCCAGTTCGACCTGCAGGTGCGGGCGCTGGCCGCGTTGCCGCTGGTGGCGCCGCGCCAACACAGCCCGGCCGTGATGCTCAACCTGCTGGGCGAGCTCTGGTCGGGCAGCGATGCCACGCGGGAGCCGCCCTGGGCCCAAGTCCTGGCGTTGCCCGGCACTCACCTGCACCTGTACGGCAAGGTTAGCGCGCGACCGGGGCGCAAGATGGGCCATCTCACCGTCACCGGGGCGACCGCGCAGCAGGCGCGCACCACTGCGCTGAAGGCCGCCGCGTTGCTGGGCATCGAGGCATTCTGAGCGGCTCGCCATGATTCTGGACGGACGCGAAACCGCATCTTTGGCGCAAGCAACGCGGGTACTGACCGCCGGCGGCCTGGTGGCGTTTCCGACCGAGACTGTCTACGGCCTGGGCGCGGACGCGGGCAGCGATGCCGCGGTGGCCGCCATTTTCGCGGCCAAAGGCCGCCCCAGCGATCACCCCCTGATCGTGCATGTCGCCGACGCCTCGACTGTCACGCATTTCGCCGTGCAGGTCCCGGACTTTGCCACCCAGCTGATGCAGGCCTTCTGGCCCGGACCATTGACCCTGATCCTCCCGCGACGGGAGGGTGTAGCCCCTGGCGCCGCCGGCGGCCAGGGTTCGATCGGCCTGCGCTGTCCGGCGCATCCGGTTGCGCACGCATTGCTGCTGGCCTGCGCCAGCACCGTTCCGCCGGTCCTGGGGCTGGCCGGACCCAGCGCCAACCGCTTCGGCCGGGTCAGCCCGACGACCGCGCTGCACGTGCAGTCGGAGTTCGGCGACGATTTGCTGGTGCTCGATGGCGGGCCGTGCCGCGTCGGCATCGAATCGACGATCGTCGACTGCACCCGGGGCGTACCGGTCCTGCTGCGGCCGGGCGTCCTCGGGCGCGACCAGATAGAGGACGCCTGCGGCCAGCGCCTGCGGTCGTCCTGGGAGGTCGGGCCGCAGGCGCCCCGCGCCTCGGGCACCCTTGAAGCGCACTATGCGCCCGACGCCCGAGTTCGCCTGATGGACGCCAACGCATTGCAGACCGCGCTGGACGTGCTCGGGGCCGAGGCGGCCGGCATCGCGATCTACTCGCGCGTGATCCTGACGACGCGGTCAGAAAAGGTGCTGCGCCGCCGGATGCCTGATGATGCGGTGGAAACCGCCCGCCAGCTATTCGCGGTGCTGCGCGAATTCGACGCCCAGGGGGTGCGACTGATCTGGGTGGAGACACCCCCGCCCGGTCCCGATTGGGATGCAGTACGTGACCGGTTACAAAGGGCTTCGGCAGCCTGACCGGCCCCCGGGGACGGTCGTTAAACTAGCGCCAGTCTTAATTGGAGAACTCCATGCCTTTTCACCAGACACGCCGCGCGCTCGCGCTGGCGGCCTGCGCCTCTTCCCTGTTGCTGGCGGCCTGCGGCAGCAGTTCGATTGAGCAGCCATTCGTGCCGACCCGGGCCATCGCCTTCGGTGACGGCTTTGCAGACCTGGGTCAGACCAGCAATAGCGTCAATACCAACGCACGCTACACGGTCAATGTCACCGATGGCTCCAACGACATCTGGACTCAGCAACTCGCGCTCGACTATAACGTCGTGCTGGGCACCACCGCCCTGACCAGTACCGGGACCTCCTACGCGACCGGCAATGCGCGGGTCAACACGCACCCCGACGCTGCGGGCAACTCCGCCACGCCGACAGTGAAGGAGCAGATCGACGCCTTCCTGGCCAATGGCACCCTCGGCGCAGGTGACTTGACTATCGTCAGCGCGGGTATCGCGGACGTCGTGGCCGAAGTGGCCAAGGCTGCCGCCGGTACCCAGACCAACAGCCAGGCGCTGGCGAACGTGGCGCAGGCGGGCAGGGACCTGGGAACCCAGATCCGCAGGCTGGTGACGGCCGGCGCCACCCACGTGGTGGTGGTTGGCACGTATGACCTGAGCCGGTCGCCGTGGGCTGTCAGCACTCCCGCGCTGGGCACCCTGCTGTCAAGCGCCAGTACCGGCTTCAACGACGGGTTGCTGTTGTCCATCGTTGACCTGGGCGCCAATGTGCTCTATGCAGACTCTGCCCTGTACTTCAATCTGGTGACCGGGTCACCGGCGTCGTATGGTTTTACCGACGCGATCACCCCGGTGTGCACCGTGACCGATCCCGGCCAGGGCATTGGCACGGGCACGGGCCAGGTCAATTCGGCGCTCTGCACCGTTGCCACGGCAACCAATATTGCCGCGGGGGCCAGCTATACGACCTATGTGTTTGCCGACCGTGTGTACCCAGGCCCGGTGGCCCACCGCCTGTTCGGCGATTACGCCTATAGCCGGCTGCGCTCGCGCTGGTGAGTGCCCGCGGGTCAGGGCTCTCGGGCCGTCCAGTCGATCAGCGCATCAATGACCGGCCGCGTGGCGCGGGCATCGGGATGGTTGACGATGGCGACCATGACATAGCGTTTGCCGCTGGCGCCATCCACAAAGCCGGCTGCCGCGGCGACGTCGCGCAGGCTGCCGGTTTTCAGGTGGGCCTGGCCTATGCTGCGCCCGCTCGCGCGCCGCAGTGTTCCGTCGGTTCCCGCGATGGGCAGCGAGGACACCAGTTCGGGCATCAGGGGCGAGGCCCACACCGCCCGTAGCAGCTGCGCCAGCTGCCACGCGGTGACCCGGTCCCCGCGCGACAGGCCCGAGCCGTTCTCCAGCACCGGGGGCTCCCCGCCGATGCGCCCGCGCCACCAGGCACGCAGCAACTCGCGCGAGCCCTCGAAGGTCCCGGTGCCTGCTTTTTGCAGGCTGAGGGTGAGGAACAGTTGCTGCGCCATGACGTTGTTGCTGAACTTGTTGATGTCGCGAACCACTTCGGCCAGCGCCGGCGAACTGACGGTGAACGCAGGCGCCAGCCCGGCCGGAACGCGCCCATCGCGCACCTGGCCCGACAGCGTCCCACCCATGTCATGCCACAGGCCGGCAACCGCGCGCGTGGCGTAGCTTTGCGGATCGGCATAGGCCAGCGGCCAGACCTGTTCGCCGCAGGCAGCGGGGTAGGCCCCCATGAAACGGATGCGCGAAGGGTCAGTGAAATCGGCTTTCAGCGCGGTGCGCCAGTCACCGCACTCGCCCGTGGCCACTGGCACCGCCGCGGGTACCTGAACGCCTGCCAGCGCGGGCAGCACGCTGAGCGAGGCCCGGTCGCGCATGGGCGTGAACGTGAACAGCAGCGACTTGAAGTTCAGCAACAAGCCGTCCGGGGCAGTGTTATAGGGGCGCAGCGGCTCGCTATCGAATGCGCCGGGGTCGCGCGGGGCGGCCTCGAACGCACTGTGATCCAGCACGATGTCCCCGGCCACCGAGCGGATGCCCATGGCCTGTACCCGGCCCAGTAACAGCCAGAGCCGCTCGACGACCAGCTTGGGGTCGCCCTGGCCCTTGACGTAGAGATTGCCTTGCAGCGCTCCATCTTGCACGGCCCCGTCGATATAAACCGGTGTCGACCAGACAAACGCCGGGCCAAGAAGCTCCAGTGCGGCGAAGGTGGTGACCAATTTGGCCACGGACGCAGGATTCATCGCAGCGCTGGCCCGGTGACTGGCCCGAGGGGAGGCCTTGCCGTCTGCGTCAACCACCAGCACCGACAGGGCTTCGCGCGGCACCTTGGCGCGGACCAGCGCAGCCTCCACCTCGGCGGGCAGGCCCTGGGCACGGATGGTCCCGGCAGCCAGCAATCCGAGGAGCGCGGCGAGACAGCGTTGAAGGGCCATTCGGCATTATCCGGTCCACCCGATAATCGCCAATTGCGCCGAAAGCCCCGATTGAACCTGCTCGCCTTCGACACCAGCACTGAGACGATGTCCGTGGCGGTAGCGTGCGCGAGCCAAAGCGGCCCGGTGCTGCTCGAATACGAGGCTGCGGGCGGGGCGCTGGCCTCGACTGGCTTGATCCCGGCGATCCAGGGCTTGCTGGCTCAGGCGGGCCTGGCGCTGGGGCAACTCGATGCGATCGCATTCGGCTGCGGGCCTGGGTCGTTTACCGGGCTGCGCACGGCCTGCTCAGTGGCCCAGGGCCTGGCCTTTGGCGTCGGCGTGCCGGTGCTACCGGTCGAGACATTGATGGCCGTGGCACAAGAGGCCCACACGCGGCACGGGGCAAACCGCGTTGTGGCGGTTCTGGATGCGCGGATGGATGAGGTGTACTGGGCCTCGTATTGCCTGGAAGGCGGTAACTGGCGGCGTCAAGGCGCGGTCGCGCTGGGTCGGCCCGAGGCGCTCGTGCTGGAACCGGGCTGGGTCCTCGCCGGCAATGCATTCGCCGCCTACGGAACCCGTTTGCCGCAGGGGCTGCAGTTGCCGGTCCTGCCGACGGCCGCTGCCCTGCTGCAGGTGGCGCCGGCACTACTGGCCGCTGGTCTGGCCGGGCCTGCCGTTCAGGCGCTGCCGCTCTACATCCGGGACAAGGTGGCCCAAACTACCCAGGAGCGCGCCGCGTTGCGCGCGTCAACACAGCCATGAGACGTTTGACATGAGCGCAGTTTTCAAATCGGTGGAAGCGCAGTTCGAAGCGCTCACCGAAGCGCACGTCGATGCGGTCGCCCGGATCGAGCACCAGTCCTATGCACATCCATGGACGCGCGGCAATTTTGTCGATTCGATCCGCTCGGGCTACCAGGCCCAGATGCTGCTGGCCGGCGGCACGCTGCTGGGCTACTTCGTGGCAATGAGAGGCGTCGACGAGGTGCACCTGCTCAACATAACGGTGGCACCCACCTGGCAGGGCCAGGGCTGGGGCCGCGTCATGCTCGACGCACTGGCGACCTGGTCGCGCGGCCAGGCAGCGCAGTGGCTTTGGCTTGAGGTGCGCGCCAGCAATCAGCGGGCCCTGCTGATCTACGAGCGCCACGGATATCGGCGGGTCGGCGAGCGCAAGGCCTACTACCCCGCTGACCTGGGCCAGCGAGAGGATGCCATCGTGATGAGCCTGAAGCTTTGACCATGGACCTGGACGTTCGCCAGCGTGCCATGCTGGAAGAAATGGGACTGCGGATCTTCGATCCGCGTCCCGATGGGCGAACCGACGACACCCCCCCTGAACCCCCCCGCCATTCGGGGGGGAAGCCGGCCTTGGCGGCCGGCAGCATGGCGCCGGTGGCGCCGGTGGTGCCTGTCGTGCAGTCTGTGGCGTTGGTGCCCGCTGTGAGGCCCGCTGGGGTCGAGTCCATGGACTGGGCTGCCCTGGAGCAGGCAGTTGCAGGTTGCCGCGCCTGCACGCTTTGCGAAGGGCGGCGCAACACTGTATTCGGTGTCGGTGATCCGCAGGCAGACTGGCTGATCGTCGGCGAAGCGCCCGGGGAAAACGAAGACCTCCAGGGCGAGCCCTTCGTCGGCCAGGCCGGCAAGCTGCTGGACAACATGCTCAAGTCGCTCGGGCTCGCGCGGCACCACAAGGTCTATATCGCCAATGTGCTGAAATGCCGGCCGCCGGCCAACCGCAACCCGCTGCCCAATGAAGTGGCCCAGTGCGAACCCTTCCTGCGCCGCCAGGTGGCGTTGCTGCAGCCAAAGATCATTCTGGCGATGGGCCGCTTTGCTGTTCAGTCGCTGCTGAACACCAGCGAGCCCATCGGCAAGCTGCGCGGCCGGGCCCATCAGTACAACGGCGTACCGGTGGTCGTGACCTACCACCCGGCCTACCTGCTGCGCAACCTTCCGGACAAGGCGAAGGCCTGGGCCGACCTGTGCCTGGCCCGGGAACTGCTGCGAGATAACGCGGGAACGCGGCCGTGACGACCTAGAAGCGCGGTAGCTCGGGGTGGGCGATCTGGCCGCCCCGCACCAGCATCTTGCCGTACTCGGCGCAGCGATTGAGCGTCGGGATCACCTTGCCGGGATTGAGCAGCCCTTTGGGGTCGAAGGCGCGCTTGACACCGAACATCTGCTCGTTTTCCTGGTCGCTGAACTGCACGCACATCGAGTTGAGCTTTTCCACGCCGACGCCATGTTCGCCGGTGACGGTGCCGCCCATGGCGACGCTGGTCTCCAGGATGTCGGCGCCAAAGAGTTCTGCGCGGTGCAACTGGTCGGCGTCGTTGGCATCGAACAGGATCAGCGGATGCAAATTGCCATCTCCGGCATGGAACACATTGGCACAGCGCAGCCCGTATGTTTTTTCCATCTGCTGGATCGCCAGCAGGATGTCGGCCAGACGCTTGCGCGGGATGGTCGAATCCATGCACATGTAGTCGGGGCTGATCCGGCCTGATGCCGGGAACGCATTCTTGCGGCCGCTCCAGAATTTCAGGCGCTCGGCCTCGTCCCGGCTGACGGCAATGGCCGTCGCACCGGCGGCGTTCAGCACCTGGCTCATCCGGCCGATTTCCTCTTCCACCTCTTCGGGCGTGCCGTCGCTCTCGCACAGCAGGATCGCCTGTGCGGTCAGGTCGTACCCGGCATGAACGAAGTCTTCGACCGCGGCGGTCATGGGCTTGTCCATCATCTCCAGTCCGGCCGGGATGATGCCTGCAGCGATGACGCTGGCCACAGCGTCGCCGGCCCGGCGGATGTCGTCGAAGCTGGCCATGATGCAGCGCGCCAGCAGCGGGCGGGGCACCAGTTTGACGGTGACTTCGGTCATCACGGCCAGCATGCCTTCACTGCCGACGACGACGCTGAGCAGGTCCAGACCGGGGCAGTCCAGCGCGTCGCTGCCCAGTACGACGGGCTCGCCTTCGATCGTGAAGCCGCGAACCTTGAGCACGTTGTGAAGCGTGAGCCCGTACTTGAGGCAATGCACTCCCCCTGAGTTCTCGGCGACGTTGCCGCCGATGGTGCAAGCGATCTGGCTGGACGGATCGGGCGCGTAGTACAGGCCATGGGGCGCGGCCGCCTCGCTGATCGCCAGGTTGCGCACGCCGCACTGGACGCGGGCGGTGCGGCTCGCAGGGTCGACTTCGAGGATGCGGTTGAATTTCGCCAGCGACAGCGTCACGCCCAGCGCATGCGGCATGGCGCCACCGGACAGACCCGTGCCGGCGCCGCGCGCCACCACGGGCACGTCCAGCGCGTGGCAGACCTTGAGCAGGGCCTGGACCTGCGCGTGTGCCTCGGGCAATGCGACAGCCAGGGGCCGTTGGCGGTAGGCCGTCAGGCCGTCACACTCGAACGGTGTGGTCTCTTCGCCGTTCCACAGCAGGGCCTCATGCGGCAGCACGGCCTGAAGCGCGCGAACAACCTGCGCCTGGCGTTCGGCGTGACTCAGCGGCGTGATGTCGTGAGGCGCGTTCATGCAAAGTATCTTGGCACAGCCTGGCCGGCGCCGGCCAGCGAAAATTTTTCACCCATCGGAGGTTTGCGCGTGCTCATGCCGGCGCGGCCGTGGCGCGGCCTTCGTCGGTGGTCCGTGGGTCCAGGTGGTTCACGACTTTCTTCGGGTCCTTGATCAGCCGGTCCAACGCCCAGTTCATTCGTTGCATGAGGCGCTGCTCATCGATGTTGCCATCGGATGTCTGCTCGATCGCGCCATCCGGTGCCCACGCTGAAACGACCCGCAATCGCAAACTCAGGTCCGGCGGCAGCCGCGACACCTGCTCGAGGCCACGGGCCACGATATGCTGCGCCAGCTGCCGGCGCGCCGAATCGGGCTGCGGGCCCTCTGCAAGGATGGCGAAACGCGTATCGGCGACGCGGCACACCGTGTCCACCTCGCGCACCACCTGGGACAGGCGCGAGGCAGCGACTACCAGTGCGCGGTCGCCCGCCTCGCGGCCCTCGCGTGACACGACCTCGGCGTGGTTGGCCAGTTCGACCAGCAGGACGCCGCACCGATGGCCTGAGCGGCGTGCCCGCCGCAGCGCATCGCGCAGCCGCAGCCGCAGCACGGGCGTGACCGTCAGCCCGGTCAGCGGGTCCGTGCTGTCCAGTGCCCGCAACCTGGCATGACTCTCGCTGAAGTCCTTGGCCCGCCGGTGCAGGACATACAACAGCAGAGGGATCTCGATAACCGAACCGATCAGTACCGCGTACTGGGTTCCCCAGCTGTCTGCCATGACACCGGCCGCCCGCAGCGCGGGGAATGGGTAGCTCAGGTGGATCGGCAGGAAGCCCAGGATCAGCCAGCCCGAGTAGCGCTCGCCTCGGTACCAGGTCCAGGCGCACAGGGAAATGCTGAGCACCACCGAGAGCAGGCCGTACAGGTTGAGGATGCCGTAAACCAGCGCCCCGTTGAACAGGATGTAGATCGCCGGGAACACCAACCCGAACAGCGAGAAGCCCACCACGGCGCGGTCCACTCGCCGGCTGTGGCGCGCCAGGGCCGTTGCCTGGCGAATGAACCAGATGCCCGAGGCGGTCATCAGCAGCATGAACGGCGCCGGGGCCGCGTCGTTGAACCTGGCCCAGTATGGCCACAGGAACAACCCACCCATGCCGGTGAACGACAGCTGGAAAGCCAGCATGCAGGCTACATACATGCAGTACGCGTCGAATACCGGATCGCCGTAGAGGCGCGCGTGGATGAACCCCACCACGAAGACCAGCAGACCGAAACCGAGGTAGCCGCCCACCAGCAGATACGTCCACTGGCGCTTGAATTGAAGGCTGTCCTCCGTCAGCAGTTGCACGTAGGGGCTGGTGGGCGCGGGGCGGTTCTCCAGGCGCAGCCAGACCGGCCCGAGCGGTTTGGGCTGGACTTCGAACAAGGGCGAAGCGTTGGGGTGCGGCCACTGCGCAACGGGAACATGGTCTCCGGCCCGCTGCTGCCACAGGCCGTTGGGGCCCTGCGAGAAGAGACTGGCACGGTCGATGAACGGCGCGCCTGAGAGCAGCAAGTACCAGCGGCGCGACGCATCGAGTGCGGGCAGGTCCAGCCGCATCCACAGTGCAGCGGCGCCCAGCGGAAAGGCCCGGTGCCGGTCCATGGGCTGCAGTTTGGCCGCCTCGATGTTGGTGACCTCCTGGATCGACATCACGCCGGACTCGTCGATCCAGTACCGGCTTTGCAGCGTGATGTCGCCTTCACTCTCGATGGCCCAGGCTGGCCGCAGCACTGCGGCCAGCATCAGCAGGGCCAGCGCCGCCAACCGCACCAGCAGGCGCAGCATGGCGGTGCGGTGCGGGTCGGGCTTCACGGCAGGGGGCTCCAGTTGCCCGGCGTGGTCAGGCGGTTCTCGAGTCCATTCACCCAGCGGGGCGCATGGGCATCGTCGCGCCACCCGGACACCGTGTCGAGCATCGGCCGCAGCAATTCATCGGGCAGGCCCAGCGGCCGGGTCTGGTCCAGCAGGAAGCGGATCAGAAGGTGGTAGCCCACGACCCGCGTGAACATGCGCGTCAGCGAGAACTGCGGTAGCACGAGGTGGACGATGCCATCGATCAAGCGGACGGTCACCCGCGCCAGCGCGAACGTTGTCCGCGCCAGCAGGCCCACCCGCTCATTGACCCCGATTTCGCCGGCCGATTCACGGCCGATCAGCCAGCGAGTCAGCGGCACTGGCAGGTGGCGGATCACCGGCAGCCGGATCGAGCGGGCCATGACGGCCATGAGCGCGCGGCCCAGGCCGGGCCGAACGTCGGGGGAGGACGGTTGGGAGCGGGCCATGGCCTGAAGGCCGTCGAACATCACTGCCGCATCTTCCATGTTGTGGGCCATCAGGTCGTCCTGGATTCCCAGGACATGGCCGGCAACGTTCCAGGCATGCAGGGTTGCCTCCTCCTGGTCATTCGTCAGGGGCAGGCCCAGCGTCCGCATGCCCTTCAGGAACACGTAGCCGAACGTCAGCAGCGTATAGGCGAGCTCCAGCTGGCTGCAGGGCAATCCCTGGCGGTGCACGTCCCAGCCGTGAGTAAGCAGCGCCTGCTGCAGATTGGCAGGGCCGCCCGGCACGGCTTGCGGTTGGACGTGGCCGTGCGCTTCCTGGGGCGGGCCACGCAGGATCAGGTGGCGAATGGTCGCGTGGATCAGGCGGACCTTGAGCACCTGCGCGATGCCACCGCCGCTGCCACTTGTCAGGCCACCCTTCATCATCACCGGGAACACCATGGCGGCCGTCTGCCGGATCCGGTGCTCCGCGTGGGCTTCGAGTTGCCCGGCCACATGGAGCACCTCGGCCAGGTGAGGCAGCACGTAACACTCGGGCAGGCTGGCGCAGAACAACAGGACACACGACGTTGGGCCGTAGTCGGTGAAGACCCGCTCTGCGCATTCGACCTTGGCCGGCTGGACCCATAGGGGCAAGCGGCTGCCTTCGTCAATGTACGCGCGCAACGCAGCCACGACGCCGGCATCGACGCCGGCCGGCTCTGGCGCCCAGAAAGCCAGGCTGGCATTAGTGGTCCAACGTGACATCAGCCGCGTTGCCTGGTCCAGCCGGGCGATGCCAGGGCCCATTGCGCCCGAAGCGTCGGACCATGGGCCGATGAGGGCTGCCACGGTCCGGTCGGCCAAGGGATCGGCAACCCGCGCCATCGCACTCCAGCGCGCCTGGCGTGCTTTCATGATGCGCCCTCGGGCAGGGTCCGGGCCCACTGGGACCAGGCCACCACGGCGATCAGGCACGGGATGCCCATGGCGAAGAAGGCGATGAAGCGAAGGGCCAGCGGCTGCGTCAGGGTGACCTGGAAAACAATCATGCCTGCGTAAACGATGATGGAGGTCAGGCCCGCGCGGCGGGCGATTGCACCCGTGCCCGCAGCCGCGGCGAGCCTGGGCTTGGCCAAGGCCTGGAACGCGCAGACGATGGTGAAGCTCACCACCATCCAGCCCTCGAAACCACGCACGGTCTCACCGAACCAGTGGCCATCCGTCTTCTCCATGATCCAGGCTTTGAGCTGGAACACAAAATACGGATCCGCGCCCAGGTCGAACGCGGTGACGATCATCGCCGCGAGCAGGGCCGTCAGGGCACCGGACTTCCAGCCCGCTGGCGGTGCCGGCCGGCGCCAGAGAACCAGGCAGGCCATGAGAAAGCCGATGTAGCAGAGCCCGAACCACATCAGTGGTATGACGACCGGGACGGCCCCCAGGCGCGGGCCCAGGACATCCGTGTAGGTGTAGCTGCCGAAGAACCAGCCGAGTGTCACGCCTGTCTGTTCGGCCAGCCAGCCCAGCACCGCAGCGGTGCCCAGGAAGATCCATGCGCAACGCGGGCCGAGCAATGCCTGGCACGACCACAGGCTCGTGCCGCCCAGCGCGAGCGAAGCCAGTACCAGCGCTACGGAAAGCAGGGAATAGGCATAGGCCGTCCACAGCACGAGCGCGAGGGCCATCGCCAACCCGAATGGCCCCATTACTTGAAGATCACCGTTTTGTGCCCGTTGAGCAGCACTCGATGTTCACTGTGCCACTTGACGGCCCGGGCCAGCACCTGGCTCTCGGTGTCGCGGCCCATCGCGGTAAGGTCTTCCACGGTTTTTCCATGGTCAGCGCGGGCTACATCCTGCTCGATGATCGGGCCCTCGTCGAGGTCAGCCGTCACGTAATGGGCCGTGGCGCCGATCAGCTTGACGCCGCGGTCGTGTGCCTGGTAGTAGGGCCTGGCGCCCTTGAAGCTGGGCAGGAAACTGTGGTGGATGTTGATCGCCCTGCCGGAAAGCTTCCGGCACAGGTCGTCGGACAGGATCTGCATGTAGCGGGCCAGCACTACCAGCTCGGCGCGTTCGGTTTCGATCACCTCGAACTGCCTGGCTTCGGCCTGGGCCTTGGTGGCGGCCGTTACCGGGATGTGATGGAACGGTATGTTGTAGCTGGCGGCCAGCTGGTAGAACTCGCGGTGGTTGGAGATGATCGCTGCGATCTGCACCGGCAGCAGCCCGCTCTTCCAGCGGAACAGCAGGTCGTTGAGGCAATGGCCTTCCTTGCTCACCAGGATGACGGTGCGCATTGGCTGGGTGGTGGCGTGCAGCTTCCACGCCATCTTGAACGGCTCGGCGAAGAACTTCAGTTGCAGCAGCAAATCCTCGAACGTCAGCTGGTCGCATGCGAACTGCACCCGCATGAAGAACAGGCCGGTGCCGTGGTCGTTGTACTGGGCGGCCTCTTCGATATTGCCGCCGCGCTCGAGCAGGAAACCCGAAACCGCGTGAACGATGCCCTGCCGGTCGGGACAGGAGAGGGTGAGGATGTAGGCATTATTCATACGCCGTGAATTGTCGCAGGAGTGCCAAAATACTTCTTTCAAGAGCAGACTGGGGATTGCGATGGCCTACAACGACTTCAACATGGACAACCATTGGTTGCCGTTCACGCCCAACCGAAGCTTCCGCAAGGACCCGCGTGTCTTTGTCGCGGCCGATGGGATGGAGTTCACCACCCACGACGGGCGCAAGGTGATCGACGGCATCTCCAGCCTGTGGTGCGTAGGGGCCGGCCACCGGCGCTCGTCAATCAACGAGGCGATCAAGAAGCAGCTGGACACCCTGGACTATTCCACGGCATTCCAGGCCTCGAACGATCGGGCGTTCAAGGCCGCCGAAATGATCGCAGCCATGGCACCGGGAGACCTGAACAAGGTGCTGTTCTGCAATTCCGGTTCAGAAGCCGCCGACACGTCCCTGAAGGTGGCGCTGGCCTACCATCGCGCCCGCGGTGAAGGCCACCGCACGGTGTTCATCGGCCGCGAGAAGGGTTACCACGGCGTCGGCTTCGGCGGCATGAGCGTGGGCGGCATTCCGTCCAACCGCAAGGTGTTTGGCACGGCAATGCTGCCGCGGGTCGACCACATGCGGTTTATCCATGATCCCGTCGGCAACGCCTACATCAATGGTGTCGAGCCCGTTTTCCAGGAGGATCTGCTGCTGGAGCTTGAAAACCGCATCCTGCCGCTGCACGATGCCAGCAACGTGGCCGCCATCATTGTCGAGCCGGTCGCCGGGAGCGCGGGCTGGTACCTGCCGCCCAAGGGCTACCTGAAACGCCTGCGCGAGATCTGCGACAAGCACGGCATCCTGCTGATCTTTGACGAGGTGATCACCGGGTTCGGGCGCATGGGCACCAATTTTGGTGCTGATTTCTACGGTGTCGTGCCCGACATGCTGAATTTCGCCAAGGCGGTGACCAATGGCGTCATTCCGATGGGCGGCGTGATCTGCCGCGACAAGCTGTATGACGCGATGATGAGGACCGAAGCGCCCGAGCACGTGATCGAGTTCTTTCACGGCTACACCTACTCCGGTCATCCCGTGGCCTGCGCTGCCGCCATAGCCACGCTGGATCTGTTCACGCAGGAGCACCTGTTCCGGCGAGCTGGCGAAATGGGCAAGCTGCTTGGCGACGCTTTCCACAGCACCTTCAAAGGCCTGCCCAACGTTGTGGGCATCCGCAGCCTGGGCCTGGCTGCGGCCGTGGAGTTGGCGCCGATGGCCGGTCTGCCCGGCAAGCGCGGCTACGACATCTTTCTGGACTGTTTCCACAAGGGCGCCCTGGTGCGCCCGGCGGGTGACGTTCTGGTGATCGCGCCGCCCTACATCGTCGAGAAATCGCACATCGACACGCTGGTCAATACCCTGGCCGATTCAATCAGGCGCCACGCCTGAGGCGAACGGGCTGGCGGGGGCAAGGGCACGCCGCGCACATCCGTCAATTGCGCCCAGAATTGACCAGCGTCATGGTCTGGCTGCGCGATTAGGGCCAGCATCGGGCTGTTTTCCACGGTCAGTCAGGAGACAGCCAATATGAATGCGTCCAGCGGATGCGGCGGCTCAGCGTGCCGCTGCAGCGGGGGCGGCGGGGATGTCGTCGTCTCCTCGATCAACGGCATTGCGCTGCACCAACCTGGAATTCGCCCCGACGCCGCGGACCTGCGCGAGCGTGCCTGGAGCGAATTGCTGCGCCAGGAAGCCGTGCGCCAGGGCCTTCTGACTCGGCACACGGGTCTGGACGCGCCGGTTTTGTCGGCGCAGGACCAGAGCGTCATAGAAACTATGCTGGAACGCTCGGTCAACGTGCCCACGCCGACAGCCGAAGAGTGCCGCCGTCATTACGAGTCGCAGCCGATGCGGTTCATGCACGGCCGCCAGGTTCACGTGCGCCATATCCTGTTCGCGCTGACCCCGGGCGTGGACGATCATCAGCTGGCCGTCCGTGCCGAGCAGGCGCTGATTGAACTCAGCCGGACCGGCGTCGCGACGGAGCGTTTTGCCCAATTGGCGCGTGAGCTGTCGGACTGCCCCAGCGGGGCAGGCGGTGGCGACCTGGGTTGGCTTGGCCCCGACGAATGCGCGGACGAGCTGGCCAACGAGCTGTTCCACCAGAAGAACCCGCTGCGCGGGATGGGGCTGCACCCGCGCCTTGTTCACAGCCGCCAGGGGTTCCATATCGTCGAGGTGCTTGGCCGCAAGCAGGGGCGCCGACTGCCATTTGAGGCGGTGCAGGCACGCATTGCCGCCCAGCTCGCCCAACAGGCGCGCGCCCAGGCGCTGCACCAGTACAAGCAACTCCTTGCCGGCCGTGCCCGTGTTGAGGGCGTCGTGCTGGATGGGGCGGACACGCTCCTGGTGCAATGAGCGCCGAAAGCGAGGCACTCGCGCTGCGAGCGCTCGCGGACGCCGCTGGCCTGCGCCCGTTGACCCTGGCCGGGCGAGAGCTGTTACCAGTGGTGCAAGGCGGCATGGGCGTCGGCGTGTCGGCCGGAGGGCTGGCCGGCACTGTCGCAGGCTACGGGGCCGTCGGCACCCTCTCGTCCGTGGACTTGCGTCGCCTGCACCCGGACCTGATGGAACAGACAGCGCACCTGGATGCCGCGTCGGGCGCGCGCGAAGCCATCGATGCGGCGAACCTGACCGCGCTGGACCGGGAAATTGTCCGCGCCCGGGGCCTGGCCGGCGGCCGCGGCCTGATCGCCGTCAACGTGATGAAGGCGCTGAGCTGCTACGAGGGCTATGTGCGCCAGTCATTGGCCAGCGGCGCCGATGCGCTGGTGGTGGGCGCAGGCCTGCCGCTGGATCTGCCCGAACTGGCGCGCGACTACCCGGACGTGGCGCTGATCCCGATCCTGTCGGATGCGCGCGGCGTGCAGCTGGTGGTGCGCAAGTGGGAAAAGAAGGGGCGCCTGCCCGACGCGATCGTGATCGAGCACCCGGGCCTGGCCGGCGGGCATCTGGGCGCGGCCAAGGTGGCCGACCTGCACGACCGGCGATTCGACTTCGATGTCGTGATTCCGCAAGTCCTGGCCTGGTTCGACGCGAACGGCCTCGCCGGCAAGATTCCGCTGATTCCGGCGGGCGGCATTTCCTCGCTGGAGGATATCCGGCGGCTGCAAGCCATGGGCGCGGCAGCCGTCCAGCTAGGCACTCCCTTTGCCGTCACGGCGGAATCCGACGCCCCGCCCGAGTTCAAACGGGTGCTGGCGCAGGCCCGGCCGCAGGACATTGTCGAGTTCACCAGCGTCGCCGGCCTGCCGGCACGGGCCGTGCGCACGCCATGGCTTGAGAAGTACTTGAAGCTGGAGTCGCAGCAGCAAGCGATTGCGCATGTCAAGCCACACTGTACGATGTGGTTTGACTGCCTGACCCACTGCGGCCTGCGCGACGGCAATGCTGCATGGGGCCAGTTCTGTATCGACCAAAGGCTGGGCTATGCCCTGTCAGGGCATACCGAAAAGGGTCTGTTTTTCCGTGGCGCGGGGCGCCTGCCGTTCGGCCAGCAGATCCGTCCGGTCCATGAATTGATGCAATGGCTGCTCGGGGGCGTCCGCCCGCCGGGCCTGCTACAGGAACAGGAGGCGCTCGCATGAGGCGCGACGATGCACCGGGGCTGGCGTTGCCAGTCCAGCCGATCAGCCTGGATGTCCTGAGGGAGAAATACCTCAAGTCCGGCGAAACCACTGCGCAGGACCTGTTCCGCCGGGTCGCCCGTGCGCTGGCGTCGGTCGAGGCCGAAGGCGAGCGCGAGCTGTGGGAAGCCCGCTTCGTGGCCAACCTGCAGGCCGGCGCCATCGGGGCCGGCCGCATCATGAGCGCCGCCGGCTCCGGCTTGCAGGCGACCCTGATCAACTGTTTCGTGCAGCCGGTGGGCGACTGCATCCAGGGCGTGGATGACGAGGGCTTCCCCGGCATCTATGAGGCGCTGCGCGAAGCCGCCGAGACCATGCGCCGCGGCGGTGGCGTGGGCTACGACTTCTCGCGGATCCGCCCGCGTGGAGCGCAGGTCAGCGCCACAGCGTCGGTCGCCTCCGGGCCGTGCAGTTACATCGACGTCTTCGATCATTCCTGTGCCACTGTCGAGAGCGCAGGTGCGCGGCGTGGCGCCCAGATGGGCGTGCTGCGGATCGATCACCCCGATGTCTTTGAGTTCATCACCGCCAAGCGCACGCCGGGACGCTGGTCCAACTTCAACGTGTCGGTCGCGGTTTCCGATACTTTCATGCACGCCCTGGAGGCGGCACAGGACTGGCAGCTGGTGCACCGGGCGCGACCCGGCGCCGCGCTGATCGCGCAGGGCGCGCGCCAGCGCGACGACGGGATGTGGCTGTATCGCAGCGTGCCGGCGCGCGAGCTTTGGGACAGGGTCATGCGCTCGGCCTACGATTTTGCCGAGCCCGGTATCCTGTTTCCCGACACGATCAACCGTGACAACAACCTGCGCTATTGCGAACGCATCTCGGCGACAAATCCCTGCGGCGAGCAGCCGCTGCCGTCGTACGGATGCTGCGACCTGGGGCCGGTGATCCTGCCGAGCTTCGTGCAGCATCCCTTCGGGCTGGCCGGGCCGCCGCGCTTTGACTTCGAAGCTTTCGGCAGCGCCGTCGCGCTTCAGGTGCGGGCGCTGGACAACGTGCTGGACCTGACCTTCTGGCCGCTGCCGCAGCAGCGGGCCGAAGCGGTGGCCAAGCGGCGCATCGGGGTGGGATTCACCGGCATGGGCAATGCCTTGGCGATGCTCTGCCTGCCGTATGACGAGCCGGCCGGCCGGGAGATGGCGGCGCAGATAGCGCGCACCATGCGTGATGCGGCCTACGCGGCATCGGTTGCCCTGGCGCGCGAGAAGGGCGCATTTCCCGCGCTGGAAGTAGAACGCTATCTGGAGCCGGGCACGTTCGCCAGCCGGCTGGACGAGCCGCTTAAGGCTGCCATCCGCGAGCACGGCATACGCAACAGCCACCTGCTGTCGATCGCGCCCACGGGCACCGTGAGCCTGGCCTTCGCGGACAACGCTTCCAACGGCATCGAGCCGCCGTTCTCGTGGACTTACCGGCGCAAGAAGCGCGAGGGCGACGGCAGCGTTACCGAATACACGGTGGAAGACCACGCCTGGCGCCTGTACCGCGCCTTGGGCGGCGACGTGGACCAGCTGCCTGGCTACTTCGTCTCGGCACTGCAGATGTCGGCGGCCGGCCACATTTCGATGATGGAAGTGGTGCAGCCCTTTGTGGACACCGCCATCTCCAAGACCGTGAACGTGCCGGTCGGGTATCCGTACGACGAGTTCAAGGGCCTGTATCGCCAGGCCTGGCAGGCCGGCCTGAAGGGGCTTGCCACCTACCGGCCCAACTCCATCGTCGGCTCCGTGCTGGAAACCGGCCTCGCGGCAGCCGAGGACGGGTCCGAGGAAGGCAGGGTCGTCGACCCGATGCGCACCGTGATCTCCAGCCGGCCCAAGGGCGTGCTGCCGGCCGTGGCCGAGAAGATCGAGTACTGGACCCAGCAGGGCCGCCAGGCGTTGTATCTGGTGGTTTCGTTCCTGCCCGTGGCCGGCGCGGGTGGGCAGGAGCGGGCGATCGAGTTCTTCATGCCTGTGGGCCAGAACGGCGAGTCGCAGCAGTGGATCAGCGCCAGCATGCGCCTGCTGTCGCTGGCCGCGCGCGGCGGATTTCTCGACCGCGCGCTGGCCGACATGCGCAAGGTGGCGTGGGATCGGGGGCCGGTGCGGCTGGGTACCTACGAAAAGGCCGACGGCACCCGCGTGCCGCTCTGGCACGACTCAGAGGTGGCGGCAGTGGCCTATGCCATCCAGAACATCATCGCCCTGCGCAACGGGGCGTCACCCGGCGCACTGCCGCCGCAGTCGGAGTCCGATTTGCCCGCTGCAGCCAGTGTGGCGCCCATGGCCGGAGCAAAGTGCCCCGAGTGCGGAGCCTACGCGATGATTCGAAAGGACGGCTGCGACTGGTGCACCCAGTGCGGCCATCTGGGCACCTGCGGGTGAGCGTGGCAACGAGTCCGGCGGAACTGGTAGCCGCGCTGATTCATGCGCGCCAGACCATCCTGCCCAGGCGGCTGATGGCGCCGGGGCCGGACCCGGCCCAGCTGGAAATGATCCTGGCGACCGCCGCCGCGGCCCCCGACCACGGTGGACGGATGCCCTGGCGCTTTGTGATCGTGCCGGACCAGGCGCGTACCAGGCTGGCGGACGTGTTTGCCAACGCATTGCGGCAGCGTGACCCCGGTGCAACGGTGCAGCAACTCGACAACGCGCGGGAAAAGGCCTTTCGGGCGCCGCTGCTGATGCTGGCCATCGTGCGCCAGGGGCCGCCGGGGGACGAGGTGCCTGACCTCGAACGCATGGTCTCGGCCGGCTGTGCAATCCAGAACATGCTGTTGATGTGCACCGCGCTGGGCTACGGTTCGGCGCTGACCAGCGGCAAGGCCCTGGGATCAGACGGCCTGCGCCAGCTGTTCGACCTGGCGCCCGGCGAGCAGGCGTTGTGTTTCGTGAATGCGGGCACAGTGACCACGCGAAAACCGCTGCCGGCACGGCCGGCGGTCGGACAGTACGTGACGACCCTTTCGGCCGGGGCATGAGCCTTGCATCAGGGCCGGGCGAGCTGCTGCTTCAGGTCGGCGCAGTAGTCGCGGGCTGGCGGCTGGGCCGGCCAGCGCACGACTTCAACCCGCAACCCGGGCGGCAGGTGGACCGGTACCCCCAGGGTTGGCTCGACGTGGCCTCCTCCGGCAATCAGAATCACAACCCGTTCCGGTCGGGCGGCCCGCGCCACAGTAGCCGCCATGGCACGGTCACGTGCAATCTGAACCCGCGCCATCGGCGCGACCTGTACTTCGGGAAGCAATGTGCAATGACCATCGCGGATCCGTTGCTGCTGCTCGTTCAGGGCCGCGTGGCCCAGCAGTGTGTCGAGTTGAGCGTCGGCCATGGCGGCGCGCATCTGTGCTCGGGGCAGATTGGCGCCCAGCACGGGCACTCCGGCGTGCACGGCCGCCATCACGGCCGGCTCGTAGGCGCGCCAGGGCCAGGTTTCTTCGTTCCAGTCGAGCGCCTGGCGCACGTCGGCTTCCTGGGTGTCGCGCGGCAGTCCGGCGGTCGAGTGGCCTTGTTCGGCCATTTCCAGCGCCACGGCCGCAAGCCGGCCACGAGCTGCGAGATCTTCGATGGCGTCGCGATGCATGCGCTGGTGCGCCCCAGCGTCATGCTGTTCACCGAGCAGCAGCACCTGCACCCCGCGGTCGATATCGGGAACTGCCACCGGAGCGGTGCAACCGGCCAGCCAGAGCGCCGTGATGGCGGCAATCGCAGCGCCGCGCACGTGCGTCAATGCATGACGAGCGGGTTCTGGGCCAGTTCGGCGTAGCCGTCCAGCGTGGTTTCCACCTCTTCCTGGGTCGGGGTGCTTAGCTGCCACGCATTGATCTGGCGCTGGAACGCCTCGGCCCAGGAGCCGTCCAGATAGACTTCCTTGTTGGAACGTTTGTCAACGATTTCAAAGCCGTGACGGGCGATATACGGCTTGGGCTCGCCCTCGGCAGGTTCGTTCGCCTGCAGGTGCACAACGACAAACGAATCGGAGTCATAGAGCATTTGCATGGTGGTTTTCCTTATACCGCTGTATCTAGCAACGTTCGAGCCCGTTTCAAGGAGGACCGGGTCTGCGCTGCCTTGCCCCCTCAATAGCCGGAGCTTGGGCGCACGCCGCCTCAGCTCTTGTCCGTCGAAGACCATTGCTGGTCGACCGAATCGCCGTTGGGATTGGTAAGACGGACCCTTACCGGGACGTAGTCCATCTGAGGTGAAATCCAAAGTTCTACTTTCTGGTCGAATTCCC
>JANYAN010000206.1 GCA_025361305.1 Burkholderiales bacterium | reverse complement strand
TGGAGCGGGCGCGGGCCATCGCGCGCCGCTGTGCCGGGCGCCCAGCTCGCGACAACCGCACAGCCGAGGAAATACTCGGTTATGACGACAACGGACTACCTCGGTAGGCATCATGGTGCTCGATCCTTCAGCGATCGTTTGCGGTGCTCACGGGTGAGGCCGAAGCGCAAGCGTTCGAGCGGGCGATGGGCAACGACACCGTCTTGTTGCTGTCCGCGGCATCGCTGGTTGAAATTTCGATCGTACTTGCCGCCCGCGGCGGTGAAGAGTGTATGCGCGACCTGGATGAATGGCTCTCGACCATGGCGGTCCAAATCGTTTCGCTCACCGCCGAGCAGGCTCATCTGGCGCGCGAAGCGTGGGTGCGCTTCGGCAAGGGTCATCATCCCGCCGGCCTGAACTTCGGCGATTGTTTCTCCTACGCTCTTGCGCAAACTACCGGCGAGCCGCTCCTCTACAAAGGCAATGACTTTTCGAAGACGGATATCCGGAGTGTCCTTCACGAGCCGTGACGACACGGGCATCGCAAGGACTGCGGGGGGGGCAGTCTTGAATGTTCAATCTTGCGCTGTCGGTGGGAAAAGTTGAAAGGTCAAAGCCGTCGGGTTGGGCATGATCAGGATGGTCGGTCCGATGGCGGAGGTGCCTTATCGCGGACTCAGGGAACGCAGATGGCGAATCGGTTCATCTTCGTATTGCCGATTGAGCACCACTGGCCGGCGTCGGCGCCGCAGCCGCTGTCGTTCTGCCAGGTATGGCCCATGTACTGGTAGCAGCCGTCGAGGGGGGCGCAGCTCGGCGGGTTACCGCCTTTGCAGATGGTCTGGGCGAGGATCTGCATCGGGTTGCCGCAGGAGGTCTCCTGCGTCATGACGCACACCTTGTCGTTGTACTGGCAACCCTGCGTCGCCTGGCACGGTGTGTTGAAGCCGGAGCCCTGGCACGCGGCGAAAATGTTGGTGTCGGTCATGAGTCCCATGACCTGGACTTTGTAATAGGATTGGCCGTTGACCACGCCGAGGAGCGTGCCCGGGAGCATGGCCTGGCATGCGTTATTGAAGCAGAAGGGCTGTCCCATCGGGCAGACGATGCCGCAGCCGCCGCAATTGGCCTTGTCCATCGACAGGTCCTTCTCGCAACCGTTGTTGGTGTTGTTGTCGCAGTCGCCGTAGCCGGCGAGGCAGCCGTCGAACATGCACATGTTGTTGATGCACTTGGTTTTCGAATTGGGGATATTGCACTGGGGGCAGGTGCAGCTGTTGTTCTTGCAGGCGAGACCCATCGGGCACACGTTGCCGCACGCGCCACAATTGTTCGTGTCATTGACGATGGCCACCTCGCAGCCATTGACCGCCACGCCGTCGCAGTCGAAGAAGCCACTATCGCAGCTCGTGAGCACGCAGCTGCCCAGCTGGCAGCCGGCCTTTCCGTGCGGAGGGACTTTGCACGCACTGCCGCAGCTTCCGCAGTTCTTGGGATCGGCGAGCACCGGCACTTCGCAGCCGTCGGTGTCGACGCCATTGCAGTTGTCATATCCGTAGTTGCACGCCCGCACGTAGCAGCCGTTGCTGCAGCCGGAGATGGCATTGGCCAATTTGCACGCCCCTCCGCACTTCCCGCAGTTGGCCGGGTCGACGTGAAGGTTGGTTTCGCACCCGTCCTTGGGATCCATGTTGCAATCGGCCCAGCCCGCATTGCAGGCGCCCGGCGCGCAGCTGCCTGCTTTGCACGTCGCGACGGCGTTCGGCGCAGTGCAGGTCTTGTTGCAAGCGCCGCAGTTGGAGGTGTCGCTGCTGCTGTCGATGCACTGGCCCGTGCAGCACTTCATCACCAAGGCGCCACCGTCGGATTGGGCCTGGCCGCACCGACTGTCGTCCGCGCAGCCGGGGACACAGATCGCGTTACCGGCGGAGGTCTTGCAGACCTGGCCGAAAGGGCAATGCTCGTCGGTGATGCAAAGCACGCACTGGCGGTTGGCGTTGCAGTGCTTGCCGTTCGTGCACGCCGGCATGCAGCCCATGACGAGGTCGGCATTGACGGAAACGGCGAGGTCGACCGTGACGCCGCTATCCTCGGGCGCGTCGGCCACGCAGGCGGCGCCGTCGCAGTGCGTGCCGGCGGCGCAGGCCGGACTGCACGGCTCCAGGGCGACGGGGGTGCAGCTCGCGAGGAGAAGTCCCAGGCAAACGAGGGCGAGGCCAGATTGTGTGCTCATGGGCCGACTATATCGCACATCGCTACGCGCTTGGGAACTGCCGGATCTGACGAGCGCAAACGGGGCGCGGCGAAGAAGATCGAAACATGTAGTTCCAGGCGCAATCGGTTTGCCGTATGGTGCGCATTCAATCTAACTGGCCCACTGGCCGCTTGGTCCGATTGGCCTGGAGCCCGAATGCGCCGCACGACCGCCTCTTTTGTCGCCCGTTTCATCCCCTGTCTGGCCTTCGCCCTCGTGGCTTGTGGTGGAGGAGGCGGCGGCTTCCATCCCATCACCGGCG
>JANYAN010000420.1 GCA_025361305.1 Burkholderiales bacterium | reverse complement strand
GTGGACAGCAGCATTTTCCCCTTTTTTATCAAGCACTTGGATAGCCTTGAACGGTGTGGGTAGCCATGCTTCTCAAGTGATCGGTAAAAATGAACAACTTTCCAGAAGTACCGGGAGCTGTGGATAAGCCGCTACTTGTGCGCGAACTATCCCCAGTGTTGTTCTTGGTGACTTTTTATGCATGAGCGCTGGGGCGTTTTCAGCCCTTGAGTGTTTGTTCGAGCACGTGCAGCTGTTGGTTGAGTTCCGTCAGCTGTTGACGTTCGCCCCCAATTTTGCGTACCGCGTGCAACACCGTCGTGTGGTCGCGACCACCGAACAATTCTCCGATTTCGGGAAGACTTTTTTGCGTCAGTTCCTTGGCCAGGTACATCGCGATCTGGCGCGGCCGGGCAATCGAGGCCGGGCGCTTCTTGGAGTACATGTTGGCCACCTTGATCTTGTAGTAGTCGGCCACCGTTTTCTGGATGTTCTCGACGCTGATCTGGCGGTTCTGGATCGACAGCAGGTCTCGCAGGGCCTCCCGCGCCAGCATGATGGAGATCTCTTTCTGGTTGAACCGCGAGTACGCCAGGATCTTGCGCAGGGCGCCTTCGAGTTCGCGCACGTTTGAGCGCACATTCTTGGCCACGAAAAACGCCACTTCCTCGGGCATCTCTGCGCTTTCGGCGCGGGCCTTGTTGATCAGGATGGCCACCCGCATTTCGAGCTCGGGCGGCTCGATGGCCACCGTGAGGCCGGAATCGAAGCGCGAAATAAGGCGCTCGTGGATGTCCGCCAGGCCCTTGGGATAGGTGTCGCTGGTCATGACGATGTGTGACTTCTTGGCCAGCAGCGCCTCGAAGGCGTTGAAGAATTCTTCCTGGGTGCGGTCCTTGTTGGCGAAGAACTGGACGTCGTCGATCAGCAAAAGGTCGAGCGAGTGGTAACGCTCCTTGAACTCGTCGAAAGTCTTGCGCTGGTAGGCTTTAACCACATCCGAGACGAACTGCTCGGCATGGATGTAGAGAACTTTGGCGCCGGGCCGGTCGGCCAGCAGCTTGTTGCCCACGGCGTGGACCAGGTGGGTCTTGCCCAGACCGACCCCGCCGTAGATGAAAAGTGGATTGTAAAGTTGGCCGGGCGTGCCTGAGACGTGCATCGCTGCGGCCCGGGCCATCCGGTTGGCCGAGCCTTCAACGAGGGTGTCGAAAGTCAGTGCGGTGTTGAGCCGGTTCTTGAACGCGGCGGCGGCATTTTCATCGCTGATGTCGGCCGGCTCCGGTGCCGAGCGCAACTCAGTGGAGGCAGGAGTGGAATAAGTCTTGGCATAGCCTTCTCTGGGTGCAAGCGCTAACTCCAGATGCACCGGTTGGCCATACAGCTTCTCCAGCAGACCGGCAATGCGGTTGCTGTACTGGGCCCTCACCCAGTCCAGCTTGAAGCGGTTTGCGACGAATACCGTGACCTTGCTGAAGTCATCGGAAACGCGCGCCGCCAGTGGCTTGATCCAGGTATTGAACTGCTGTTCCGGCAGCTCCTGGGCCAGCTGGTCGATGCAGGCCTGCCACAAGCTATCGCCCGCGCCTAGGCTGGCATTGGCCGCCAGGCCGTTGTGTTGCCCCTCACTCATTATTGGCTGCTGCCTCTGTGGATATAGTTCATCGCCGCAAACCGTTGATTCTAATTTATCAAGGCCTTATCCACAAATGCGGCGGTGCGGAAAACATGCCTTGCCTGAGGGCATGCAAACCGGCGGTAGTGCCTTGCCGGTTGGGCGAAAATGGATGATAATCATAGGTTCCCCAAGAGAATCCACCATGAAACGCACCTACCAACCCTCCAAAGTGCGCCGCGCACGTACCCACGGCTTTCTGGTCCGCATGAAGACCCGCGGCGGCCGCGCCGTCATCAACGCACGCCGCGCCAAGGGCCGCAAGCGCCTGGCCGTCTGAGCCGGCTGCTTCGCACCGGCCCCCGCGAGTCGCACCCGACGTGCAGCGGCTGAAGACACGGGTCCAGTTCCAGGCCGTCATGGCGGGCAGCACTGTTTCCCGTACCGCGCACTTCGCGTTGCATCGCACGCAACTCGACGTGAACGGCGTCGCCCTGTTTGGCGTGCCAGAGCCGTGGATTGGCGCCTTGCTGCCCAAGCGATGGGCCCGTCGCGCGGTTACCCGAAACGCGATCAAGCGCCAGATCTACACCGTGAGCCAATCGTTCGAAGCCCAGCTGCCGGTAGCCGCCCATGTGGTGCGGCTGCGCGCAGCGTTCGACCGCAAGCAGTTCGTCAGCGCCTCTTCCGATGCACTCAAGCGGGCCGTGCGCGGCGAACTCACGGCCTTGTTCCAGCAGGCGCCGCCATGATGCGTGCCGCCCTTCTCGCTCTGGTCAGGGGCTACCAGCTGATCGTCTCGCCCTGGCTGGGCCCAAGCTGCCGCTTCACGCCCACCTGCTCGGCCTACTCAATGCGGGCGATCGAGCGGCATGGCGCGGCAGCGGGCAGTTATCTCGCGCTGGCGCGCATCGTGCGTTGCCAGCCCTGGTGCGCAGGCGGCCACGATCCGGTGCCCGAAGAACTCGCGGCGCCCCGCTTGTTCGGCCACCTGCTTTCACCCTTCAAACAAAAGAAATCTTCATGAACGACATTCGTCGCACCATCCTGTGGGTGATCTTCGGCTTCTCGCTGGTCATGCTGTGGAACCAATGGCAGGTCTACAACGGCAAGCCGGCGATCTTCGGCTCGCTGTCCAATGCCGCCGCACCAGCCGCCACAGCTGCCAGCGCTTCGGCCGGGATGCCTGCAGTGCCGGCCAGCGCCGGGCCGAGCGGCGTGCCGGCGCAGGCGGGCGCAACGGCGCCTGCGGGGGCCATGGTACCGGTCAGTGGCGCGGCGCCCAGCGTCCCGCGTGAGCACATCACGGTGACGACCGATGTCCTGCGCCTGACCTTCGACACCGAAGGCGGATCACTGACCCGCACCGAATTCCTCAACCAGGTGGCCGACGACAAGACCTCCACCTTCGTTCTGCTCGATGAAAGCGCCGGGCGTACCTATGTCGCACAGAGCGGCCTGATAGGCGGCGATTTCCCGACACACAAGACCGTGATGACGGCCAGCGCCGAGCGCACGCTCAAGGAAGGCGCCGATCAGCTGGTGGTCCGGTTCGAGTCGCCCGAGCAGGGTGGCGTCAAGCTGGTCAAGACCTACAGCTTCAAGCGCGGGGCCTACGACGCCACCGTCAGGCACGAAATCATGAACGCCGGCACCACGCCGGTCTCGCCCAAGCTCTACCTGCAGCTGGTGCGCGACGGCAACAAGCTGGCGGGCGAATCGTCGTTCTATTCCACTTTCACCGGCCCGGCCGCCTACACCGAGGCCAAGAAGTTCCACAAGATCGAGTTCAGCGACATCGAAAAGGGCAAGGCCGAAATCGACAAGGACGCAACCAACGGCTACGTGGCCATGGTGCAGCACTATTTCGCCAGCGCCTGGGTCCTGCCGGACGGCGTCAAGCGCGAGCTGTTCGTGCGCAAGGTGTCGGACAACCTGTATTCGGTGGGCATGATCGCGCCGCTCGACCCCATCGCGCCCGGAGCAACAAAATCGATCGACGCCAGCTTCTTTGCCGGGCCGCAGGTCGAAGGCATGCTGGAGAAAGTCGCGCCCGGCCTGGAACTGGTCAAGGATTACGGCTGGCTCACCATCCTGGCCAAGCCGCTGTACTGGCTGCTGACCCAGCTGTACACCTTCCTGCACAACTGGGGCTGGGCCATCATGGCCCTGGTGCTGACCATCAAGGTGGCCTTCTACTGGCTGCAGGCCAAGGGCTACGAAAGCATGGCCAAGATGAAGGCGATCAACCCCAAGGTCATGGCCATGCGGGAACGCTTCAAGGACAACCCGCAGCAGATGCAGCAGGAGATGATGAAGATCTACCGCGAGGAAAAGGTCAACCCGATGGGCGGCTGCTTCCCCATCATGATCCAGATCCCGGTGTTCATCGCTCTGTACTGGGTGCTGCTGTCCAGCGTCGAGATGCGCGGTGCGCCCTGGGCCATGTGGATCCATGATCTGGCCGCGCCCGATCCGTACTACATCCTGCCGCTGGTGATGACGCTCACCACCCTCTTGCAGACGGCGCTGAATCCGGCGCCGCCGGACCCGATGCAGGCCAAGATGATGTGGATTATGCCGCTGGCCTTCAGCGTGATGTTCTTCTTCTTCCCGTCCGGCCTGGTGCTGTACTGGATCACCAACAACATCCTGTCGATCGCCCAGCAGTGGCTCATCAACACCCGCATGGGCGTGCCGCCGCAGTTCAACCTGCCCAAGTTCTGACAAGGGTTGTCGATGGCCGGGATGACAATACCGGCATGCTTGCGCGCCACGACGATCCGATCGCTGCGATAGCTACCGCGCCTGGCCGCGGCGCGGTGGGCATTGTGCGGGTTTCCGGCGCAACCGTCGCACCGGTCATCCAGGCCATTTGCGGCCGGGCGCTGCAACCGCGCGAGGCCACGTACCTGGCCTTCCTTGCCGCCGACGGAAGCATTATCGACAAGGGTCTGGCGCTGCACTTTCCGGCACCGCACTCCTACACCGGCGAAGACGTCCTCGAACTGCAGGCACACGGCGGGCCGGTGGTGCTGCAATTGTTGTTGGCGCGCTGCCTCGAAGCGGGCGCCGGTCTGGGCATGCGGGTGGCCGCGCCGGGCGAGTTCACGCAGCGCGCCTTCCTCAACGACAAGATCGACCTGGCCCAGGCCGAGGCGATTGCCGACCTGATCGACGTCAGCACCGAAGCGGCGGCCCGTAGCGCCAGCCGCTCGCTGTCGGGCGAGTTTTCGCGCGAAGTGCATGCCATGCGTGACGCCCTCATCCACCTGCGCATGCTGGTCGAAGCCACGCTGGATTTTCCCGATGAGGAGATCGACTTCCTGCAGCAGGCCGATGCCCAGGGACAACTCGACCGGCTGCGGCTCTCGCTGACCACCGTGACGGCCCGCGCGCGGCAGGGAGCGCTGCTGCGCGAGGGAATACGGGTGGTGATTGCCGGCCAGCCCAACGCCGGCAAGAGCTCGCTGCTCAATGCCCTGGCCGGCGCCGAACTGGCCATCGTCACGCCCGTGCCTGGAACGACCCGCGACGCCGTCAGCCAGACCATCCAGATCGAAGGCGTCCCGCTGCACGTCATCGACACGGCAGGGCTGCGCGACAGCCAGGACCATGTGGAGCGCATCGGCATCGAGCGCGCCTGGGGCCAGATCGAAAACGCCGATGCGGTGCTGTTCCTGCACGACCTCACCCGCACCAGCGCGCCAGATTACGCTGCCGCTGATGCGAAGATCGCGCGGGCGCTTGCACAGCGCGTCACCGCAACGGTGCCGGTGATCGATGTCTGGAACAAGGTGGATGCCTTGGGGCCGGACATGGCCAGCACTGCCGACGCAACGCCCGGCGTGCGCCTTTCTGCCAAGACGGGGCTCGGCCTGGGCGCGCTGCGTCACGAACTGCTGCAGGCGGCCGGTTGGCAAGCGGCGCCCGAGGGCGTGTACCTGGCGCGCGAGCGCCACGTCCAGGCGCTGCGTCGCGTCGCAGAGCACCTGACATTGGCCGGCGAACACCTGTCCAGCCGCGTGCCTGCGCTTGACCTGCTGGCCGAAGAGCTGCGGCTGGCGCAGAACGCCTTGAGCGAAATCACGGGCGAATTCAGCGCCGATGACTTGCTGGGAGTCATTTTCTCGAGCTTCTGCATCGGGAAGTGAGCGGGGCAGTTACACCTTCGACACTCGGGGTATCAGGTGTAATTGACCGTTAGGATCCCTTGCAGCTGGCTCAGGCGCACGTTACTGTCGCGCCATCATGAATGCCCCGCTGCGCACGCCGCTCAAATTCGACGTTCAGGGTCTGGTGCAGGCCGTCGGCCTCAACAACACGAACGACAGCTTCAAGCCGGTCCTGACGCCGCTTCAATGGGAACTGTTGGGCAGCTACATGCAGCCATTTGCGCTGATGCAGGGCCAGCGGCTGATCGAGCAGAACGCGCTGGATCGCACCCTGTACCTGATCGAGTCCGGTTCGCTGAGCGTGCACTATGAAGACAGCAAGGGGCGGGTGCGCCTGGCCATTGTGGGCGCGGGCTCGGCCGTGGGCGAGGGCGCGTTCTTCACTCGCCAGCCGCGCTCGGCCACCGTTCAGGCCGCAAGCAACAGCAAGATCTGGTGCATGACGCCGATCCGCTTTACCGAACTATCCAATCGCCATCCCGCAGTGGCGCTGGAAATGGCGCTGGCACTGGGCTCGCTGGTCTCGCGCCGGCTGCTCAACAAGCCCAAGCGCACGGCCGTCACCTGAGGGCGGGCCCGGGCACGTCAGGCGCCCAACTTTTTCACGCTGCGCTGTATTGGCTGGCGCGAGACCGGCCGCACGGGGTGAAAAAGGTCCCTTTTTTCACGGCCAGCAATTAAACTGAGAAAACGGTTGCAACGAAAGTGTGCGTTCGCGTCCGTTACGTTCTCAAGAGCAGAAGGCCCGCCATGTCGATCCTCAGCTGGTTGTTTCCCAAGAAGAAGCGGGTAAAACCCGTGCCGGCCCCTGAAAGCTCTGGCCTGGCCAGGATGGAGCCGACACGTCCTGTTGGTCGGCGCTCGCAAGGCCACGACGGGGCCGTGCCGGTGGTCAACAACGCCCAGCCGGCCAATCGCAAGAGCGAGCGGATGGCTCGCCGCGAACTGCTTTACGGCGTGGTACGCCAGGCCATGACCCGCGCCGGCGTGCTGTCGTCCTGGTACAAGTTCAAGGTGCTTTCGCTCGATGGCCGCGGCCGCCAGTTCCTGATCATGGTTGACCTGGCGCGCGAATACGGCACCGAAACCGGGCGTCTGGCCGAGATCGAGGCCATGGTCGCCCAGGCCGCCAAGTCGCGCTACGACATTGTCGTGACGGCCGTTTACTGGCGCATGAACGAGCATGTCGCCGTGGGTGTGCCTGGCGCGCAGCCCCACGCGCAGCCGCCCCATTCGCAGCCGATGCCACTGGTTTCCCAGCCTGCGGCGCTGGAACCCGTGCCGGCCATGGCCGCGGTGCCCGCGCGGGCCGGCGGAAGGTTCGAGCCGATCCAGGACGACGAGGTGGCGGCCTTCAAGCGGGCGCTGGCCGCAGGCGTTGCGGCATCGGCTGCCGTGGCGGTGGCCGAAGGAAGTTTCGCGGTGGCGACGCCCGACGGCGTGGCACCGGCGGCCGGCACGAACAACCACGCCACGCAGAATTACATGCTCTTGACCGGGTTCGAGGATACCGAGCTGCCAGAGGGCGGGCGGCGCGCGCCCGACCTTAGTGGCACCCAGTACGGCGATCTGACCTGAACCTGCGCTTACACTTGGAGCCCGGGGAGACAGGCGGCTTCGAGGAGACACGATGAACGTACAGCAGCTGGTGGACGCCATCGGCGCACTGGATGCCACAGACGCCTTGCAATGCAGGCTCACGGTCGACGAATGGAAGACCCTGGCACCCTACCTTGCTGTGCGTTTCCTGCGCGCGGGCGAGCCGCTGGTGCGCGAGGGCGACAACGACCGCGAACTGTTCATCCTTGCCGATGGCGAGCTGGAAGTCACGATCCAGGGCAATTTCGTCGCCACCGTGGTCCCTGGCAGCGTCGTGGGAGAAGGGACGTTCTTCTCGGGCCACCCGCGCAGCGCGTCCGTGACGCCCACCTGCTCCGGCGTGGCCTGGGGCCTGAGCTGGGAGCGCTTCGACGACATGGCAGCCAAGCAGCCGCGGTTGGCCGTGGACCTCGTCAAGGGCCTGGCCAGCGTGCTGGCCATTCGAATGCGCGAGGCTTTGCTGATCGGCAACTTCAGCTAGCGGCTCGGCTAGTACGACATCCCGGAAATAGGTTTAATTATTAGGATCAAAGTAAGCTGCCAGCAGCGTCACAACCAGATCAGCTGTTGTTGCAAGATCGCCGTTGCCTGGCAGAGGTTCCCAGCGGCCTGTGTGACTGCGAAAGGCCGCGGAGTAGGCGTTGC
>JANYAN010000375.1 GCA_025361305.1 Burkholderiales bacterium | reverse complement strand
ATATCGCCATCATCTGTGTCAACGAGACGCACTGGAAGTCGCTGCTGGCCGTGATGCAGCGCGAGGACCTGCTGACCGATCCGCGCTATGTCGACCTCAAGGGTCGGGTGGAGCACATGGACGAGATCGACGAACTGGTCGGCGGATTCACGTCGCGGTTTGCCAAGCAGGCGCTGTTCGATCTGCTGATGCGCAACCACGTGCCGTGTTCGCCGGTGCGCGATCTGGACGAGGTGGTCAACGACGAACACATGCACGCGCGGCGCGCGCTTGAATGGGTCGAGCACCCGATGTATGGCCGGGTATGCCTGCCTAATTCGCCGTTGCGCTTTGACGGCGTCGAGCCGATAGCGCTGCGTCCCAGCGGCACGCTGGGCTGCGACAACCAGGAGGTCTACGGCGACTGGCTGGGACTGCCCGCCGACGAGCTCGCCGATCTGCAAGCCGAGGGAGTGATCTGAGATGGCACACCCACTAAGTGGCAAGGTCGTCATCGCGGGCATCGGCCACACCGCGTTCGGCAAGCATCCGGGGCGCAGCACAGTGTCGCTCAACGTAGAGGCGATCCGCAAGGCGCTGGCCGACGCGGGCATCGAAAAGCGCGCGGTCGATGCACTGATGGTCAAGGCGCCGACCTCCAAGTTCGAGATGATGTACGCGCAAAAGCTGGCCGAGGCGCTCGGCATGCAGCCGCGCATCGGGGGCGTCTACGACCACGGCGGCGCCACCAACATCAGCATGATCAGTTATGCCACCATGGCCATCGAGGCCGGTCAGTGCGAGGTCGCCGTGGTGTCCCTGGCCGACAACCCGGCCACCGGTTCGCGCCAGGCCTACGAGAAGTCCTATGGCGACGATGGCAGCGCTCTGTTCGGCTGGTTCAGCACGCCCGCCGGCTACGCCATGGTCGCGCAGCGCCACATGGCCCAGTACGGCACCACCAGTGACCAGCTCGGCGCCATCGCCGTGGCCTGCCGCCGCCATGGCGCGGCCAATCCACACGCCCAGTTGCGCAAACCGCTGACGCTGGCGCAGTACCGCGAGTCGCGCCTGATCGTCGAGCCGCTGCGCCGCGACGACTGCTGCCTGGTATCGGATGGGGCCGCCGCCGTGGTGCTGATGAGCGCAAAGAAGGCCGCCGAACTGAAGGTGGCCAAGCCCGTGCCGGTGCTGGGCTTCGGCCAGGGGCAGACATCGTGGGACGTGGCATTGCGCCCGGACCTCACCACGACTGCGGCCAAGGTGTCGGCGCAGACCGCCTTCGCCATGGCGGGGTTGACGCCGGCCGACATCGACGTGGCGCAGATTTACGACTGCTTCACGATCTGCGCGCTCATGACGCTGGAAGCCTATGGCTTTTGTGCGCCAGGCGAGGGTGGCCACTTTGTTGAAGGCGGGCGGATCGAGATTGGCGGCGAACTGCCGATCAATACCTCGGGTGGCTTGCTGTCCGAGACCGGGATGCCGGGCATGCAACTGGTGCTCGAAGGTGTAAGACAGATGCGCGGCGATTCGGTCAACCAGGTCAAGGGCGCGCGCACCTGTGCCGTCAGCAACCAGGGCGGCATCATGCACACCCATTCGACCCTGCTGCTCGGAGTTTAAGGAACTAGGATGAAACTGCCCCAAGCTCTGTTCGTTCGCCGCCCCCAAGGGGCGCTCAGCACCTTCGGAACGGCCGGGCGGTACTGATATGCAAGCCGCTGAAACCACCATACCCGCGCCCGAGCGCGATGCACTCAACACTCCGTACTGGGACAGCCTGGCGCAGGGCGCGCTGTCGTTCCAGCGCTGTGATAACTGCGGCCATGCCTGGCTGCCGGCGCGCAGCGAATGTCCATCCTGTCTGGTGGACCGCTGGCACTGGGAAAAAGCCGGCGGCGGTGCCAAGCTGATCAGCTGGGTGGTCTACCACACGGCGTTCCACCCGGCCTTCGCCAACCGCCTGCCCTACAACGTGGCGATAGTCGAACTCGACGAAGGCCCGCGGCTGATCAGCAACGTGACAGGTGTGGCTGACGCCAAGACATTGAAGATCGACCAGCGCCTGCGCCTGGCGATCGAGAACGAAGGCGAAACCGCGGCACCGCGG
>JANYAN010000361.1 GCA_025361305.1 Burkholderiales bacterium | reverse complement strand
ACCGCAGCAAAGGCAGCTGATGGTCAGCCTGTCGCAATCGGTGTATGACTCGGACGGTGGCGCGGCCGGCGTATTTGCTGCCGACCTGTACCTCCAGCACCTGGCCGATGTGCTGCGCACCCAGCGCATCAGCTCGCGCGGAGCGGCGTTCGTCGTGGACGAAAAAGGCCTGCTGGTGGCCAGTTCCGCTGGCGACGCACTGTTCCGCCAGGCCGGCGAGAAACTGGAGCGCACCAGCCCGCGCGACAGCTTCAATCCCGTCATCCGGGCCGGCTTCTCCGAGCTTGAGGCGCTGTGGGCCGGTCGCGCCGAAGACTCGGTGGCCACCAACACATCGTTGCGGCGGGTACCGCTGGACAGAGAAGCGCTGCTGATGGTGCAGCGTCCTTTCGCCGAGGCGCTTGGCCTGCGCTGGACCCTGGTGGTGGCCGCGCCCGACGGCGATTTCACGGCCGATATCGATCGGGCCTTCAAGGTCTCGCTGGCGACGATGGGCGTGCTGATCATGCTGGGGTCGTTGATCGCATTTCTCGTGGCACACGGTATCGGGCGTCGGCTGGGCCGGCTTAGTCTGGCGGCCCAGCAACTGGGCCGTGGTGAGGTGCCTGTTACTGAACAAGGCACGCGGATTCGCGAGGTCCAGGAGTTGTCACAGGTGTTGCATGACAGCGGGGAGCAATTGCAGTCATATCGGGAACAGGTCAAGGCCGATGCCCGGGCACTCACGCAGGCCAATGAGAACCTGGAAGCCCGGGTGGAACAGCGCACGGCAGAACTGGCTGCCTCGCGCGAAGAGGCGCTGGCCGCGGCCCGCGCCAAATCGGCGTTCCTGGCAACCATGAGCCACGAGATCCGCACCCCGCTCAACGGCGTCGTTGGCATGGGCACACTGCTGGCCGAGACCCCGCTGGACGCCGAGCAGCGCGACTACCTCGAGACCATTCGCTTGTCCAGCGACCAGTTGCTGGCGGTGATCAACGATGTGCTGGATTTCTCCAAGATCGAGTCCGGCAAGCTTGAGCTGGAGATCGAACCCCTGAGTGTGCGCGGCGCCGTTGAGGAGGCCTGCGACATCGCGGCCCAGCGCGCACGAGAAAAAGGCCTGGAATTGATCATCGATGTCGCCGACGAGGGCCTGTCGGCTGTCCCTGCGGCGATCAAGGGAGACGTCACCCGGCTGCGGCAGGTATTGATCAACCTGATCAACAACGCAGTGAAGTTCACGCCCTCGGGCGAGGTCGCGGTGCATGTGCGCCGCTTGCCTGTCGATGTACAGCCGGGCAACTGCATGCTGGAGTTCCGGGTCTCTGACAGTGGCATCGGCATCCCTGCAGAGCGGGTGGCGTCGCTGTTCCAGGCGTTCACGCAGGTCGATGTGTCGACCACGCGCAAATACGGTGGCACGGGTCTGGGCCTGGCGATCTGCAAGCGGCTGGTCGAGTTGATGGGCGGCAGGATTGGCGTTGAAAGCGAACTGGGCAAGGGCTCGACGTTCTGGTTCTCCTTCGAAGCGACGATGACCGACCTGGCCGAAAGCTTCAACCTGGCCGACGCCGCCCGGCTCAACGCCGCCCGCACCCTGGTGGTCGACGATCATGCGACCAATGTCCGGATCCTCAGCCGGCAGCTTCAGCTATGGGGCATGGAGGTTGCCAGTGCCGAGTCGGGGGCGGCTGCCCTGCGCTGGATGGAGCAAGCCAGCGCACTGCCGGACGTGATCATCACTGACATGCACATGCCGGAGATGGATGGCGTCACGTTTGCCCGGGCCATCAAGGCGCACCCCGTCTGGCGGCACCTGCCCATCATTCTTCTGAGTTCGGGCTTCATGCCGGCGGCCGACGAAAGCGCCTACCTGTTCAAGGCGCGGCTGCTCAAGCCTGCGCGCCAGAACCAGCTCTTTGAAACCATCGTGCGCTGCACTTCGGGGGACGGCGCAGAGCGGGGCAAGGTGCCGGCTTCGACGGCCGACGAGAAAAGGAACGTCACGGTATTGGTTGCCGACGACAACGCCGTGAACCTCAAGGTGGCCGCCGCCATGTTGATGAAACTGGGCTATGACATCCGCACCGCGACCGATGGTCGCGAGGCGGTTGAAGCGGTGGCCCACGCCCGGGCCAATGGTTTGCGGCTGGGTGCGATCCTGATGGATGTGAACATGCCGGATGTCGACGGGCTGCAGGCCACCCGGCAGATCCAGGCGGCGTGGGGTGGCGACTCACCGCCCATCATCGCGTTGACCGCGGCCGCTTCCGCCGAAGATCGGGACCGGTGCGAGGCAGCCGGAATGGACGACTACCTGACCAAGCCGCTGCAGGTGGCCGCCCTGGCGCAGACGCTCGAGCGGTGGACCGGCACCAGCGGCCCGGGCAGCCCTGTGGGCGAGGCGGCGGCGCATCCGGCACCCGACGCAGTGCCGATCATCGACTTCAAGCGGCTCCAGGATTTCAGGGAATTCGACGACGAGGAACTGAGCCTGACACGTGAGGTGATTGCCCTGTTCGTGGCCGATGTGCCCCATCGGCTCGAAGCAATCGAAAAGGCCATCGCCCAGGAGGATGCGCCGGCCCTGATTGCCGCGGCGCACGCGCTGCGGGGCTCCGCCGGCAACATAGGCGCCACCGCGATCCAGCAGGCTGCGAGCGATCTGGAAGCGCGTGCGACGGACGCGGTACCGCCAGATGCAAGCCAGACGCTCTCAGGCCTGCGCGCACTTTGGGAGGGCACTCGCGTGGCCCTGGAACGCTGGAGCGGCGGCTGAACCGCCCGAGCAGCGCTCGGCTGCTCAGGCCTGCGCCGGACGGTCGTCGTGCGCGTGGATGTCCAACGCCTCAAGAAACCGCGAGACCATGTTGTAGGCCGCCACAGTCGCCACCAGTTCGACGACCTCGCGGTCACTGAGAAACTTGCGGACGGCGGCAATGGCGGCGGCTGGCACCTGCACGTTCCTCGTCATGCCGTCGGTCAATTCCAGTACCGCGCGCTGCTCAGCGGTGTATCTGGTTGAACCCTGCCAGGCATCGAGATCGGCCAGCTGGCCTTCGGTCAGGCCCTCCTTCAGCGCGATCGGTTCGTGCTGCTCTGCCTCGTAGGAGGCACCATTGAGCGCCGCTACGCGCATGATCACCAGTTCGCGCAGTGCCCCCGGCAATGCACACTGCTGGCGGATCGCCGTCAGGTAGCCCAGCCACCCCTGGGCGACTGGCGGGCTGTGCAGCAGCATCTGGTAGAGATGAAGCACGTTGCCGCGCTCGGCAACAATTCGCCCGACCAGCGGTTTGGCATCGGAGGCGGTGAGATCGGCGTAGGGGAGTCGGGCCACGGCATTGCTCCTGGTTGCGTCATTCGGGCCGCACGTGCCCGGCCTTGACCACGGGCCGCCAGCGCTCGGTTTCGCTGGCGATCAATTGGCCGAAGGCCTCGGGCGTGGTCGGCGTGGCCTGCGCGCCTTCGGCTTGCAGCCGCACTTGCAGCTCGGGCGAGTTCAGGCTGGCGTTGATCTGCGCGTTGAGCTTGGTGATGATTTCGCGCGGGGTGCCGGCCGGGGCGACCACGCCATACCACTGGTCGGCCTCGAAGCCGGCCAGCTCCTTCAGGCCGCTCTCGGCCACGGTCGGCAAATCGGGCAGGCTGGCCAGGCGCCTCGGGCTGGAGACAGCCAGTGCGCGCAACTGACCGCTCTTGACGAAGGGCATCACCGCGGGAGCGCCCGTGAAGATTGCCTGAATCTGTCCGGCCAGCAGATCGTTGACCGCCGGTGCGGTGCCACGATAGGGCACGTGGACAACGAACGTCCCGCTCTTGAGCTTGAGGTATTCCATCGCGATGTGGGCTGCGCTGCCATTGCCGCCTGAACCGTAGTTCAGGCGCCCGGGTTGCGAGCGGGCCAGGGCCAGGAATTCAGCCAGGGCCCTCGCGGGCACCGACGGATGCACCGCCAGCACGTTGGGCACGCGGGCCACCCAGGCCACGGGCGCAAAGCTTTTCACCGGGTCGTAGGGCAGGTTGGGATAGATCGACGGCGTAACGGCCAGTGTCCCGATGTGGCCCATCAACAGCGTGTAGCCGTCGGCTGGTGCCTTGGCCACCCTGTCCGCGCCCAGCGAGCCGCCCGCGCCGGGCAAATTATCGATCACCACCGGCTGGCCCCAGGCTCGGGTCAGTTCCACCCCGATCGATCGGGCCAGGATGTCGGTGCTGCCACCGGGCGTGAAAGGAACGACCAGCCGGATCGCTCGCGTCGGGTAGGGGACGGCAGATGACTGCGCCGCTGCATGGTGCGGTGCAAGGATCGCAAGGGCCCCACTGAACAGCACGCCACGGGTAAGTAACTTCATGGTGTGGACGATCGTGTGGTCAGGAGCTTACGGGCAAGCTGGCGAATCAGCTCGAGCATGGCCTTTTGCGTCAGCGTGGCTGGCCGCTGCGCGCTCACAGCCAGCGAAAGCTGGCTGCGAAGGCGTGGGGTCCCTATGGGCCGCATCGTGAAGGCCTCGGGATGCTGGGATGTGTCCACCGCATTGCGCGGAAGGATGGCACTGCCGGCCCCGTCGCCCACCAGGTCCAGGATGGCGGCAACGCCGTCGATCTCCAGCGCGATCTTCGGGCGTGAGCCCAGGCTCGCCATTTCGGTCTCCACCAGCATCCGGATGGCGTTGGGCCGGCTGGGGATCACCAGGGGCAGCGCGGCCACGTCCCGCAGCGAGATGGGCGCTGGTTTGCGCCTGGCGCCCGCGGCGCCGTCGGTGCGCTGCACCAGGAACAGGTCTTCCTCCAGCAGCAGGGTCACTTCGACGTCGCGCGAAGGTGCCGCGTTGTAGAGCAGGGCGATGTCCAGCCGGCCCTTGGCCAGGGACTCGTGCATGGCGACCGACAGGCCTTCACTGATCGACAGGGTGGCCTCGGGCATGCGCCCGCGGAATTCGCGGATCAGTGGCACCGCCAGCACCTTGGCAACACTTGGCGGTAGCCCGATCGCCACGCGTCCGGCCAGCGCGCCGCGCACGCGCCCGAGTTCCTCGCGGGCTCGCTCGACCTGGTGCAGGATGCCGCGGCCGTGCTCCAGCAGCAGCTGGCCCGCTTCGGTGGGCGACGCGCCACGCCCGTTGCGCGTCAGAAGGTTCTGGCGCAATTCGACCTCGAGCAGCCGGACCTGACGGCTCAGGGCGGGCTGGGCCACATCCAGGGCGATCGCAGCACGGGTGAAGCTGCCGAGTTCGGCCACGCGGACAAAATATTCCAGTTGCTTCAGATCCATGGTGACGTGTGTGGTGGGCGGCTTGGAATTGAATAACCTAGATGCAATTATGCCGTTTTGCGATACCTGCTAGTGCAGGCGCGCGCTTTGCAGTACGGGCGTCACAGACCAGAATCAACGCCATGAAAACGACGATTCGCGGCGTATCCTCGATGGCCACACGCCAGGTGCTGGCCGAACTGGCCACCGAATATGCGCAGCATTCAGGATGCGAGGTTGCCATCGAGGCGGTGGGCGGGGTGGACGCCGCGCGGCGCGTCCAGGCAGGCGAGCCCTTCGACCTGGTGGTGCTTGCTGCCGATGCCATCGACAAGCTCATTGCCGCCGGCCGCGTGGTGGCGGGCAGCCGGGTCGACCTGGTTCGCTCTGGCGTGGCCGTCGCGGTGGCCAAGCGCGCGCCCAGACCCGATATCAGCTCGGAAGATGCAGTGCGGCAGGCCGTGCTGACCGCCCGCAGCATCAGTTATTCCACCGGGCCCAGCGGCGTGGCGCTGGCAAAGCTTTTCGAGCGCTGGGGCATCGCCGGGCAAATCCAGGGGCGCATGGTCCAGGCGCCGGTTGGCGTTCCGGTGGGCACGCTGGTGGCTAGCGGTCAGGTGGCGCTGGGTTTCCAGCAGTTGAGCGAGCTGATGCATCTCGAGGGCATCGACGTGATCGGCCCATTGCCCGACGCGATCCAGATCACCACCATCTTTTCCGCCGGTCTATGCAGCAGCTCAACTCAAGCGCAGGAGGTGGGTCGCCTGTTCGACTACCTGGCCTCGCCGCGGACGGCCGACGCAAAGCGCCGCCACGGTATGGAGCCGGCCTGAAAACCCTGCCGCCACGGCAACCCCATAAGGAAGAACCATGAGCTTGATCATCGATTGCCACGGCCACTACACCACCGCACCCAAGGCGCTGGAGGAATGGCGCAACAGGCAGATTGCCGGCATCAAGGACCCCGCCGTCATGCCCAGGGCGGCCGACCTGAAGATCAGCGACGACGATCTTCGGGAGACCATCGTGGCCAACCAGCTGCGCTTGATGAAGGAACGCGGCAGCGATATCACCTTGTTCTCACCGCGTGCGAGCTTCATGGCGCATCACATCGGCGACTTCAATGTGTCCTCGACCTGGGCGGCAATCTGCAACGAGCTCTGCTTCCGGGTGGGCAAGCTTTTTCCTGACAACTTCGTCCCGGTGGCGATGCTGCCGCAGTCGCCCGGCGTCGATCCGCGCACTTGCATCCCGGAGCTGGAAAAATGCGTCAGGGAATACGGCAACGTGGGCATCAACCTCAATCCCGATCCGTCGGGCGGTCACTGGAATTCGCCGCCGCTCTCCGACAGGCACTGGTACCCGATCTACGAAAAGATGGTGGAGTACGACATCCCGGCGATGATCCACGTCAGCACCAGCTGCAATGCGTGTTTCCATACCACAGGCGCGCATTATCTGAACGCCGACACCACGGCCTTCATGCAGTGCCTGACCTCCGACCTGTTCAAGGATTTTCCGACCCTGCGCTTTTTGATCCCCCATGGCGGCGGGGCCGTGCCCTACCACTGGGGGCGCTTTCGCGGCCTGGCGCAGGAGCTGAAGAAGCCGCTTCTGTCCGAACACCTGCTGAACAACATCTTCTTCGACACCTGCGTCTATCATCAGCCCGGCATCGACCTGCTCAACACGGTGATCCCGGTCAAGAATGTGCTGTTCGCCTCCGAGATGATTGGCGCCGTGCGCGGCATCGATCCCGAAACAGGCAACTACTACGATGACACCAGGCGCTATATCGAGGCCTCCAGAATCCTCAGCGCCCAGGATCGACACCAGATCTACGAAGGCAATGTTCGCCGCGTGTTCCCGCGGCTGGATGCGCTACTGAAAGGAAAAGGCAAATAACCATGACTACGCTTGGCATCGTCAAACGCAATATCGTCCGGGCCGACAAGGCCGCGGTTGAAAAACTCTCCCGCTTCGGCGTGGCCACCATCCACGAGGCGCAGGGCCGGGTCGGCCTGATGAAGCCGTACATGCGCCCGGTCTATCCCGGCGCAAACATGTGCGGCACGGCCGTCACCGTGCTTACCCACCCCGGCGACAACTGGATGCTGCACGTGGCCGCAGAGCAGATCCAGTCGGGCGATGTGGTGGTGCTGGCCTGCACGTCCGAGAACAACGACGGCATGTTCGGCGACCTCCTGGCGACCTCGTTCCAGGCGCGCGGCTGTGCCGGCCTGGTCAGCGACACGGGTGTGCGCGACGTGAAAGACCTCACGGCAATGAAGTTTCCGGTGTTTTCGCGTGCCATCCACGCCAAAGGAACGATCAAATCGACGCTCGGCTCGGTCAACATCGCCGTCGTCTGCGCCGGTGTGAACGTCAACCCCGGTGATGTGGTGGTCGCGGACGATGACGGCGTGGTCGTGGTCCCCGCCGCCATGGCCCAGCAGGTGGCCGACGCCGCAGAGGCCCGAGAGGCCAACGAAGGTGAAAAGCGCGCCAAGCTGGCCGCCGGCGTGCTGGGACTAGACATGTACAACATGCGCGGTCCGCTGGAGAAAGCTGGCCTGAAGTACATCGACTGATCCGTCCATTACGGTCCGCGGAGACTCCACATGATTTCGCCACGGCGACTTCTTCTTGCCTTCGCGCTGGCGCTGCCGGTGTGGCTGGCCGGGTGCGCCGCCCCCATGCCCGCCGCCGATCAGGCAGCGCGGGCTGCGCTGGCGCCCACCTGCGCGCTGCGGGTTGGTGTCTATCCCGGAAGTCCCACGTCCCTCGTGCAAAACCAGAGGACGGGTGAACGGGCGGGGGTTGCGCATGACCTTGGCGCGGATCTGGCACGCCAGCTTGGCGTGCCGGTCAAGCTCGTTGAATTCAGCCGGGTCGCGCTGGTCCTGGATGCGATCAAGGCCCAGGAGGTTGATTTCACCTTCACCAACGCCACTGAAAGCCGCGCCCGCGATGTCGATTTCACAGCGCCGCTGGTCCAGCTGGAGCTGGGTTACCTGGTGCCGCCCGGTTCGCCGATAGGCAGTGCAGCTGACGTGGACCGCCCGGGCGTGCGCGTTGCCGTGACGCAGGGCAGCACATCGCAAGGCACTCTGACGGGGCAGTTCAAGCATGCCACTGTCGTGCCGGCCGCGTCGCTCAAGCAGGTGCGCGAGTTGCTCCAGCAACATGCTGTCGATGCCTACGCGACCAACAAGGGGATCCTGTTCGAGATGTCTGACGAAATGCCCGGTTTCCGCGTGCTCGATGGCCGCTGGGGTCTGGAAAACATGGCCATCGCCGTGCCCAAGGGGCGCGAGTCGGGAATGCCTTTCCTGCGCCGTTTTGCCCAAGAGGCGCGGGCCAGTGGCCGGCTGCAGGCCATCGTCGTCCGCGCCGGACTGCGCGGCACCGTCCGCGCCGACTGACATTCGTCAATACCCAAGGAGACCGTGCGCATGTACATCCCCAATAGCCCTCACCGTCGGTCCGCCCTGGCGGGCGTGCTGGCTGTCATCGCGTGCGCGCTGCCGTTGCTCGTCGCTGCTCAGCAATTTCCGGCCAGGCCGGTCAAGATCGTTGTGGGGTATGCCGCCGGGGGCGCCGTGGACATCGTGGCGCGCACCGTCGGACAGAACCTGTCGGCCAGCCTGGGCCAGCCGGTGCTGGTCGAGAACAAGCCCGGCGCCGGCACCAACATCGCCGTGAAATCCGTGATCGACGCACCGGCCGATGGCTACACACTGCTGATGGCTGCCAATGCACTGGCGGCCAACATGGCGCTGTACCAGCCCTCGCCGTTCGACGCCGAGCGCGATCTGGTTCCGATATCGCTTATCGGGCGGGTCCCGGTGGTGATCGCCGTGAACCCCGCCGCACCATTCAGTACCGTCGCAGGGCTGATCGAAGCGGCGAAGGCCAAGCCCGGAACCATTGCCTACGCCAGCCCCGGCAATGGCTCCACGCCGCACATGGCGGTTGAGCTGTTCGCGCGCGCGGCGGGCATTTCGCTGCAGCACATCCCCTATCGGGGCGGCGCGCCGGCCATCATCGATGTGATCGGCGGCCAGTTGCCACTGGTAGCCGTCAACGCCCTGGAAGTGCTGCCCCATGTCAAGAGTGGCAAGCTCAAGGTGCTGGCGGCGCTGAGCCCGGCGCGCAGCGCCATCTTCCCGGATGTTCCGACCATCGCGGAATCAGGCTTCCCGGGCTTCGAGGCCTCTGTCTGGTACGGTCTGCTGGCTCCTGCGGCCACGCCCAAGGCCGTCGTGGCACGGCTGCACGCGGATGTGCAGAAGGCGCTGCAGGCACCCGAAGTGCGTGACCGCATGACGTCAGTGGGCGGCGAAGTCGCTCCGGGCAGCGCCGAACAATTTGCCGCGCTGATCCGTTCCGAGCGGCAGCGCTACGAGAAGCTGGTGCGCGAAGCCCACATCAAACCCGATTGATCAACCGAGACCGCCTACACCCATGGAATTCACCAAAACTCCCGGCTGGCTGGACTGGTACACCGGCCCCAGCAAGCCTGCCTTCGCGCTGCCGCCCGGCGCGGTCGACGCACACTGCCACGTATTCGGGCCGGGCGCGCAATTTCCCTTTGCACCCGAGCGCAAATACACGCCGTGCGACGCCAGCAAGGACCAGCTGTTCGCCCTGCGCGACCACCTGGGTTTCGAGCGCAATGTGATCGTCCAGGCAACCTGCCATGGCGCCGACAACAGCGCGTTGCTCGATGCATTGCGGCATGCGGAGGGCAAGGCCCGGGGCGTAGTCACTGTCAAGCGCAGCGTGACAGACCAGCAATTGCAGGACTTGAATGCCACGGGCGTTCGCGGCGTGCGCTTCAACTTCGTCAAGCGCCTGGTCGACTTCACGCCCAAGGACGAGCTGATGGAGATCGCTGCGCGCATCGCGCCGCTGGGCTGGCATGTGGTGATCTATTTCGAAGCCGTCGATCTGCCGGAGCTGTGGGACTTCTTCACCGCCTTGCCGACCACCGTGGTGGTCGATCACATGGGTCGGCCCGACGTGAGCAAGCCCATCGACGGGCCCGAGTTCAAGCTGTTCCTGAAGTACATGCGCGAGCATCCCAATGTCTGGAGCAAGGTGAGCTGTCCGGAGCGTCTGTCGGTGACGGGTCCTCCGGCGCTCGATGGGCAACGCAACGCCTATCAAGACGTGGTGCCTTTCGCGCGCCGCATCGTCGAGACCTTTCCCGACCGGGTGCTCTGGGGCACCGATTGGCCACATCCGAACCTGAAGAACCACATGCCGGATGACGGCTTGCTGGTCGACTTCATTCCGCATATAGCCGTGACGCCCGAGCTGCAGCGCAAGCTGCTTGTGGACAATCCGGCCAGACTGTACTGGGGGGCATGAGATGTCATTGGACAAACCCTACCTGGACGTTCCCGGCACCACCATTTTCGACGCCGAGCAGTCGCGCAAGGGCTACCACCTGAACCAGTTCTGCATGTCGCTGATGAAGGCGGAAAACCGCGCGCGTTTCAAGGCGAACGAACGGGCCTACCTCGGCGAATGGCCCATGTCTGAAGAACAGAAGCAGGCCGTGCTCGCGCGCGACCTCAACGGGTGCATCCGGCTGGGCGGCAATATCTATTTCCTGGCCAAGATTGGCGCCACCGACGGCAAGAGCTTCCAGCAGATGGCAGGCAGCATGACTGGCATGACCGAAGACGAATACCGCAACATGATGATCAAGGGTGGCCGATCCGTGCAGGGCAACCGCTACGTCGGCGAAGACGGCGACGCACAGGCCAACCGGCAGCCGCAAGGTCATGCGGGACAGAAAGCGGGTGCCTGATCATGGCCAGAATCACAGCATCCGTTTACACCTCGCACGTGCCGG
>JANYAN010000336.1 GCA_025361305.1 Burkholderiales bacterium | reverse complement strand
TCCCGGTTTTGCCGTTGTTGTTGGTTTCGTCGCGCTCGCCGTCTTTTGGCTCACGCTGCCAGTGGAGCCGTCAGACGTGGAGCCGCCCGATCGGGATGAAGAACCCGAAGAATGATTCGTGCGTAGTTGATGCGCCCGCCGCTTGAACTGATAAGCAGTTCCTGGCTGTACCGATCACTTCGCGGCCTACGATCATCCAGGTCGCCGGAAGTGCAAATGGCCGAGATCGGCCAACTCCAGACGATCCATGCTCGCAACTAGAGGGAAAAAAGCGGACATTCAATTTAACATTAACGGCAAGACTTCCCGCACGATCGGCCTCAAAAGGCAACGCCAACACTTGCCAGCCAGATTGATCGGTTAGGAGGTCAGAAACGGATGCGGCCGTTCGGTAAAACGGCGGTACGCATGCAGAGACAACAAAGCCATCAACGCAACGACTACTAACCAAGCAACGACGGTCAGCCACAGAGCGCCAGCGGAGAAGCGGTTTCCGTAATACCGTGCTTGCAACGGGACGAAGGTAAAAAATAAAACGAATGCGAAAGCGATGACGGACACTATCGCCAGAAACGAGATCGGCATCGCCGCCAAGGCACGCAGGCAAAACGCGACGCCGGTCAATGCCGCGCCAACCAACATGCAGATCAAGATCAAATTTATGGGGGTCTGCCCCCACAAATCGTAGCTGAAACCCAAGCCTACGATCAGGATGAAGACAGCCAGCATGCCAACTGCCAGCGGCTGAAACACCGCCCTCAGCAGGATATGACGCGCCTGCAGAGAATTGCCCCAGCCTGGCAGCAATGCCAGTTCGGTCATTTCTCCACCGCGACGCTGATACAGCAAGCGCAACCGCGCTCGGAACGCTGTCAACAGAACAGCCCCGGCCATCAAAGTCGTCAGCGGCAGCCATACCTTTGCTTCGCCCCCTCTGGTGATGAGCAAGACTGATATCAAAAGCCAGGAGAGCCCAATGCCCAAGCCGGTGCCGAGCTGGCGCCAACTTTGCGGAGCAAATAGTGAGCCGAGACAGGCACGCATCGCAGACACCGGATGGTGCGGCCCCAATCCAGCCACGCTGCCCGTTGCTCGCAGCCCTGAAAACAAATCCACTGGTTGAACACCTGCGCCGACGTTGCGAGGATCGCTCTGCGATTGGGTTTGCTGGAGGAGCCCCAGCAACGCCGGACTATCCCATGTGAGTGGGCCGCGTTCCCGGCCCACCAGGTGTTGCCAGCGCCAAGCCGCGAGTGCCCCAAGCAACAGCGCCATCATCCAGGCGAGTGTTGCGAAGTGCGAATGGTGCGGGAGAAGCCGAAGCATCAGCCTGCTGTCGGGACGGCCTAGGACCAACATGATCGGCAACGCGGCCGCCAATGCGCGCGGAAGCAGAGTCCACAGCACAGCTCCAAATGCCGCACTTGCCAGCACTCCTGAGAACAGGAGGAAGTCGCCGCCGTACAGGCGCAGCAGCGCCGCCGGGACTACCACGGTGACGATAAGCAGAACCAACAATACCGATACGACTGACCTTGCGATCGAGGGCATTCTTAAGGCGCGAGCGTCCTGCATCAGAACCAACCCACCGCTTGCGCCATAAGCCCATACGACTGCTGTGCCAACCCCAATCAGCAATGTGGCACCCTGCGCCTTATCCCGACTGAGAGCGTAATACACCGTCAGCATGGCGCACACACTAAACAATGAATACAGGAGGGCCACAAACCATCGGGAGCGCCGATCGAAGCAAGCGGACAGGGTCGCGGCAACGATCGGCGTGCTCACTCCACCACCTCGATAAACAGATCTTCCAGTCCCATCGCATCTCGCATCACGCCAGGGGCGTGCGCAATCACCGGCCAGTCGCGATCTGTTGTGCGCTCGATCACCAGGCTCATTGCCCCATTGGCCAGCATCCGGCGCGCAAGTTCGCCTGAAACCCTGCCCGTCAACTGCGACGCCGCTGCTGCTGGAATGGTGATGCGGGCCACACGTTCCTTCAAATCGTCGAGCGGTGCGTTGAGCAACAACTTGCCGTGGTGCAGGAATGCAACGTGTGAGGCGACGCGCTCCAGATCCGACACAATGTGGGTCGAGAACACCACTGTGGTACCGGATTCGCCGGCGCGAGTGACGATCTGTCGCAGCAGATCGCGACGTGCAACCGGATCCAGTGACGCCGCCGGTTCGTCGAGCACCAGCAGATCCGGTTGCGATGCAAGTGCGCGGATCAAGGCCACGCGCTGGCGTTCGCCTGGCGAGAGCTTGGCCAGTACCCTGTTGCGCGGGAGGTCCCAGCGTTCCAGCGTTGAATCTACGTACGTGCTGTCCCAGCGGGGATAGAAGCGGCCGACAAAATCCAGCATCTGCCCGACCTGCAACCATGCCAGCGCGTCGGGTTGTTGCGGCACATAGCCAAGTCGCTGCTTGCTGCGATCGGTCATCGCCAGTGCCATCTCGCCGAATACGAGCGCCTCGCCACCATCGGGTTCCATCAAGCCAAGCAGGCAGCGCAGGAGCGTGGACTTGCCCGCGCCATTGCGGCCGATCAAGCCCAGCACCGCGCCCTGGGGTACATTCAGCGTGACCCGGTCGAGCACTGCGCGCCCTTCGTAGGTCTTTAGCAGAAGCCGAGCCTGCAGCGGGGAGGCGTCTTGTAACGGTGATGATTGCGACCGGGCTAATGCGTTCACGGTACGTCCTTCTCCAATAGGGATTTGAGGCGGGCCACTACGCGCGCCTCGGGCAATTCAAGTTCATTCGCCTGCCGCGCCACCGCATCCAGGGCCGGTTCGATCAGCGCCATGCGCTCGGGGACTGATTGCACGCGCTGCGTCGCGGCAGCGACCACCATCCCGACACCGCGCAATCGTCCGAGCACACCTTCGGACTCCAGCAGGCTGTAAGCCTTGGAAACCGTCATTGGATTGATCGCGTGCGTCGCGGCGATGTCACGCACCGAAGGCAGCGGATCGCCCGCACCCAGTTGGCCGCCTGCGACCAATCGCCGCACCTGCTCGGCGATTTGCCGGTAGATGGGTTCGGGCAAGGCTGGCTGGATGTGGAACATCTGTGCGTCCATGTGTATCACTACAACAATACAGGTGGGGAATGTCAAGGACCGCGAAGCAATCGAGTACCGGTGCCAGCAAGCGCGGGGTTAGCGGTGCGAGAGGTTTGCCGCTTGACATATATGTAAATATATTTATGCTTTACATATATATCATATAGGGAAGCGTAACGATGATCACACAGAGCCGGGTGCGCCGACATGGCTATAACCTGATGTCTTTGGCCTCTTTGGGGGCCTTCGGGTGCGTTTTTGGATGGTTGTTGATACTGGCATCGGGATGGCAAAAGCTTGGCCGCCATCCAGGTGGAACTGAAAGCATGTCCGAATGGTGGGCGATCGCCGGCTTGGCGAGCATCACGATGGTGGTGCAACTATGGGCATTGCGGCGGTTGCGCCACATCGGAAAGCTTCTGCACACACAGCCCTTCATCAGCTCAGAGATGGCACTGGCTTGGCGCCAATTCGCCAAGGCGCTGGTGGTGGCAGCCTTCGCCATGCTGTTCAACTTGGAGACTGGCGTCGGAAACAAGATTGGTCACATCAGCTTCGGTCTGAATTTCGGCGGGCTCTATTTCATGTGGATCGCTTGCCTGTGCAGCTATTCGATCGCTTGGCTATTACAGGATGCGGTGGCGCTGAAGGAAGAAGCCGAGGGCTTCGTCTGATGCCGATCATCGTCAACCTGGACGTGATGCTGGCGCGGCGCAAGCTGAAATCCAAAGATCTGGCCGAAGCAATTGGCATGAGCGAGACCAATCTATCGCTGCTGAAGCAAGGCCACGTCAAGGGCGTGCGCTTTGCCACGTTGGAGGCGATCTGCCGGCAACTGGAGTGCCAGCCCGGAGATATCCTGGAATTCCGCGACTAGTCGGTTGGAGTCTTGCGGCTATGCCGCTCGGAAGTTAGGGGCGCTTCCCGTGGATCCGAGTCGATTTAGATTGCGCAGCATTTCGAATGGCAGGCGATGCGAGATGCCTGCCGATCATGTGCCACAGAAAACCGCCGCCCGAGAGAAGCAGCACTGCGGCGAACCGGGACCGTGGCGCCACTGACATATAAAGCCAGATTGCCAAGGACAGGGAAGCCACAAGCAACAGCCAAAGTTGCCAGCTGGAGAGAAGTACGCGCCGCGTTTCGTCAGCTACTATTTCTCGCGCCATGTCCCGCGGGATAGAGAATTCCTTGGCGATAGCATTCGAGTTGACCATTCTTGGTCCATTCCTAATCATAAATTGACCCGAAGGTATGCACTGGATGTTCAGGTGCTTGGCGGGGCATGTCGATTCATTGTTGCTTGATCGGCAGAAGCGATGAACGAATGAGGGCCGCTTCGGTCGGGAAGCACCATCTTATTGTCACGCGTGAGTTGTTCTCGGGTCTCCGCGTCACGCGTTACGACGACGTCACCTAAACGAACTTCGCCCGAAGAGCCTTCGGTGCCTGCGCTCTCCAAGCTTGCGTCAACATTTCGCGCAGTTCGACTCTACCAATTTCCTTCAGGCGGACTAGCACCGCAGGGAATCCGTCGTAGTGTGGTTCAGTGAAGAACTTGCGCTCATCCGACATCAGCAGAATTTCCTTGGCATCCAGGTTGGCAACGCGCAGGGCAACCACATCTGAACACGGCACGCGTGCATTGCGGGGGCCAACACGCTGCATCCAGGCCCATGCGAAAGCCTTGTGTCTGGTGCCGCTCAAAACCGAGAATGCGAAGCGGCTTTCTTCCTCACGCGTTTCAGGAAGTGAGAGCGCAACTCGTCGCACGTCAGACTGCGTAACCATCGTTCTTGTAAGGTGCGTTATCACGCAAGAAATTGGGCTCCCGAAAGCTGACGTTGGCGAACGACGACAAGGGGTCGGATTGAGTCGTCTCCGTGCGGCCACTTTCGGTCATTCGGTGCAAGCAAATCATTGCCCGAATGGAAGGATCAGGGCGTTACCTGCCGGAGCGCCGTGCAGCGCGGGTCGAGCAGATCCTCGCCGTGCGCGCGATCTCCTACGGCCGGTTCGGCAAGGTGGCTGAGCAACAGGAAACCTGGTTTTCCGCGCTCGGAACGGTAGCCCGCCACCACCAGCGTCTGCCGCCCCATGTCCGCGTGCGCGAGCGGATCGCCGGAGGCGAGCAGCTTGAACGGATCCCGGGGGCCGAGGTCTTCGCCCATGACGCGCATCGCGCGATAGCGACGTCCCGCGAGTGGAATCCGCAGATCTGACCAGCGCAAGCCGATGAAGCCGCCACGAATGCGCAGCATGGAAGCGACGTCGGGACGCAGGCAGGCGACGTGGATGTGCAACTGGTCCTGGGTGCGGCTCAGCGCCGAATTGATCGCCAAGCCGATCGCTTCGCGGGGCACTCGCCGGCCGAGCCGCTGCTCGAACGATCCGCGCGCTTCCCAGGCGGCCTGCCAGTAGTTCGGGCCGGCGGGCGAAAGCAACTGCGGGTCTTCGATGCCGGTGATGCGACGAGTAGGGATCAGCAGCACCTGCGCGCGTCCGGGGATGTCCTTCATCACAACGAAGCCGCGACGGAGATCAACCTGGGCGCAGGGCGCCGGACTCCCGCGCAGGCGCATGTCCGGCACACACACGCTGTCCACGACCTTCCAGAGCGCGTCGCGGTTTGTCTCGCTGCGCGAAACGTCCGTCGCCGCGCAGACGCCGCCGCTCCCGGTCATCGCGCAGGCCAGCGAGGTCGCAAGAAGGGTTGAGGCGATCGATCGTGCGGGCAGCATGCGTTTGTACGACTTCAGTACAGAAGGATGCAGTGAGAATCGCGAGTCGAACGCATTGGAGCTTCGCAATGAGATCACCTCTCGCGAACGATTCGGTTCGCTACGCTTGCCAAAACCTACGTGTGCTTAAAAATCTGGCTTCCGGAAAACAGCCACTCGCTACCGGCAGCTCAGGGTCGAAAACTTCCATCAGACGGCCAGTTAGGCCGATCCGGCTTGCGGCGCGTCCTTTAGAACAGCAGTGCCGGACTTAATTTTGTCGCGCATAACCAGATACCAAGGAAAGCCGACAATCCACAGCAACGCGCACGCCACGAAGAGAGCTACAGGGCCATACGAAATTCCAGACTTGTATCGGGACAGCTGCAACTTGGACGAATCGAACGCCACCCAGAGTGATGTAGCAAGCACCATCGGCATGACCACTGAAAAGTGCGCGTACGTGGAAGCGATGACGCTGAGAACTATCAATGCAATCGTCAACGGAATCGCAAGCCATACCTTCATGTAATTCCCCTAGGTGGTCCTGTCACGTAGTGATCGATTGAGGCGGAACGCCTGAGCCAAACGGCCGCGGCCCCAATCGGCTTCTGCCGATTCTACAGACTCAGCGAACGGCAGCTCAGGGTCGGTCTGCGTCGTTCGTGCTGGTCGGCGTCGCAAGGCCGATCACGGCATACAGGATCTCCAATTTCCATCTGCCAGCAACGACAATCACGCCGCCATTCGATGCTCGTAGTACGGGCGATCCCGGTCATCGAGAATTGCGTATTGCGCGGCAAGGTTCGCGCAATCCGGATTCAACCACGCATCGATGTTCTCAGGCTTGATCGGAATGATGCAGCGATCATGCCCAGCCGCGGCCACTTCGGCAGGCGGCTCATCGGTGATGGCAGCGAATGACAGCAATTCTTTGTTCGGCCCTTCCCAACGCGACCAGAGGCAAGCGACCAGCATTTCCTGGCCGTGGTTCGGCCGGAATTCGAGCACGACGTTTTCCTCCTTCTCATCCGGAGCAAGCTCGCGCCCTTCCATCGCGTGACGACTGACGTTCTCGTAGAACGCGTTGGCAACCATGACTCCATGGGAGAAACCGAACTGTCCCTTCCAGAACCCTTCAAGATTGTCGCGGCGAGCGTTATAGCAGCCCGAAAACTTCGCATCGTATGGAACCTTTCCGATGAATAGCGGCTTACCTGCCGGCCGACATTGGTAGCGCATGGGCTTGATGACGCGCCGGCCGTTCTCCATGACCATGACGGGCGCGTACCAGCCAGGAAAGATGCGCGAGTCGCGACCCTTGAGCTCAGTCCGGCGCAGGTCAGCGAGCTTGTGAAGAGACCAGTCGATCTTGTCCGTCGCGATGCGTTTGCTCTCGGTGACAGCTTTGGTCGTTTTCGTCAGCAACGTGCGCTCCGCATCGGCGAGTCGCTTTCGCTGCTTGAATAGATCCTGTTCCAGCTTGGAAGCCTGCTGGTTGTCGAACGCGTCGATGAGCGCCTTGATCTGCCGCTGCTCGTCGTCCTTCGGATCGGCAAAGGCCGCATCCATTGCCTTGGGAATCTTGATGAGCGGCAGCTGTTGCCGATTCCAGTAGAGCCGCACGAAGTCTTTGATGCCGAGGTCAGCGCCCCAGTTGCGGACGTATTTTCGGTAGTCCGCCCAGATTTCAGCCGAGTAGCACACGGGGTTCTTCCCTGGCGATTGCGATCCACCAATGCTACTGCCGCCCGATCCAAGACGGTAACTCCTTGATCGGCGGGCTGGTCATCTCGGCCGTCGCGACGGGCGTAAGCTCTTCTCCCCGCCCCAGTCTCGCTTTCTGCGACGACATTCAGGAAGGCTGCCGCCATGCTCATCGAACCGCCCACCTACGCCCGCTTGATCGGCCCAGCAGCGATCGACCCCAAGCACATGCGCTTGCCCCTATGTGGTGTGCACGCAAAGCTGGGTTTCCCCTCGCCGGCGGAAGACTTCATTGACGACGACCTTGACCTCAATGAACTGCTGATTCGCAATCCGGCTGCGACGTTTCATTACCGGGCCGAAGGCATGTCCATGGTCATGGCCGGAATCTGCGATGGCGACATCCTGATCGTTGACCGCTCCGAGAGCCCTGCGGATGGCGATGTCGTTATTGCGTTCTGGGATGGCGGCCAGCCCATTTGCAAGGTGCTCAAGATCGCAGCCGAGCATATCGAGCTGCATAGCCGGAATCCGCACTTCCCGAACGTCGTCCTACCGCCGGGTACCGACGTGGAAGTCTTCGCCGTGGTCGGCGTCGTCCGCCAATTGCGCCGGAATCGCAGCCGTGTTCGCGCTCGTTGATGGCAACAACTTCTACGCAAGCTGCGAGCAGGTCTTCGACACCGAGCTACGCGGTAAGCCGCTAGTTGTCCTGAGCAACAACGATGGCTGTGCCATCGCACGGTCGGCCGAGGCCAAGGCGCTCGGCATCAAGATGGGTCAGCCGGCGCACGAGCTGAAAAAAATGATGCGCGACTACGGGCTGCTAATGCGTTCGGCGAACTTCACGCTCTACGGCAACATCAGTGCGCGCATCGTGTCGAT